>NZ_JAGQCP010000041.1:0-21946 GCF_024346255.1 Cyanobium sp. BA5m-10
CGAGGCGTTGCGCCAGCACCTGCAGGCGCGCACCAGCGCCCTCAGCGCCGGCCAGGCCAAGGACCTACCCCGACCCGACGCTGAGCCCTGGCAGCAGGCCGACCAGCTGCCCGAAGTGCTGGCCGCCTCCTGCGCCCAGCTGGGCCTTGAGATCCGCAGCGGCGGCTGGGCGGAGCTGGACGAACTGCAGCGCTTCGCCCTGGTGAAGCTCAGCCACCCGGGCCACGAGCACCGCAACCTGCCGCGGGCCCTGGCGGAGTTTGGGCTGCTGGCTGAAGAGCCCTGAACAATGGCGCCCTGAGCCTCACCACTTGCGATAGGGCAGGAACTCGCCGTTCATCGTCACCACCACCCGATCACCCTTCGGGTCCTCCTACTTGGCCACCGTCAGGCTGAAGTCGATCGCCGACATGATCCCATCGCCGAACTGCTCCTGGATCACGTCCTTGAGTGGCAGGCCATAGATCTGCAGGATCTCGTAGAAGCGGTAGAGCAGCGGATCGGCGGGGATCACCGGATCGAGGGCCCCCTTCACGGGATAGGTGGTGAGAGCAGCCGGAAGGGCAGGCTGGCGGTCCACACCTCACCTTGACCAAGACAGTCGCCAAGATCGGCGAAGCTGAGCCCGCTGCAGCGCTTGGCGTCGAGCAGGGTCGTGGTGTGGGGAGGCAGAGCCATGGAGGAACCGGACATGCGGCGGGACCCTACGGATGGGCACGGTCATGCCTGGCAGCCGTTGCTACAACTGCCCCTGCGCGCCTGCCTGCTCAGCGGTGGGGAAAGCCGGCGCATGGGCCGGGACAAGGCGTTACTGCCCCACCCTGAAGGCGGCACCTGGCTGGAGCGCAGCTTGCGCCTGCTAGCCCAGCTGAAGACGCCGATCACCCTGCTGAGCCGCCATGGGGCGCATCTGGAGCAAGCGGAAAAGTTGGCCCTCGAGCTGGCCCCGGGCTCGCCGATGACGGCCCTGGCAGAACCACCGCCCTGGGAGGGGCCGCTGCTGGCCCTGCACCGGCTGATGCAGCGACACCCGAACGAGCAGCTACTGCTCTGCCCAGTGGACATGCCGCATCTCAGCCTGGCCGCCCTGCAAACCCTGCTGGCGGGCGCAGCAATAGGGAGCCCGACCAGGCTCCATCTGGCCCACGACGGTGAGCAGCTGCAACCGCTGCTGGGCCTGTATCCGAACAGCGCCCCAATCCGCGCCCACCTGGCCGCGGCGGTGCAGCGGGGCGAACGGCGCCTGCAGAGCTGGCTGGTGGAACTGCCCTGCCAGGCGGTGCCGCTGGATCCCCGGGCCATCCGCAACGTGAACCGGCCTGAGCTTGGTCAGTTGGCCTAAGCCAAGTCAGGCGTCTTCAGCCGGCGACATACAGCACCCGGCCATCACGAGCCACATCGCCAAACACATGCCAACGGGAGCCACTCAGGCGCCCGGCATCAGCGCTCAGTTGAAGCGCTTCCAGCGGGCCAGCTTCTCCGCCGGCGTGAGCTGGGGCTGGCCCACGATCACCGCAAGATCCAGATCTGAGCCGGCTCCAGCGCCAAGGGATGGCGCCAGGGAATGGTGGGCGGCGTGAAAGGCTCGGCAGCGGAGGCGACCATGTTGAAACGCTACCGCCAACATCAGCCCGCGAAACCCAGGAGCTTCGAGGCGGCCAGCAGCAGCACCAAGGCCAGACAGCGACGGATCCAAACCACAGGCCAGTGGCGGCTACCAAGCCGCGAACCCACCGCACCGGCCAGCAGCACTATCAGCAACATCTAGCCCAGCTGGGACGGCAGGGCCGGCAGCAGGGCTTGATGTTGCTGGCGGGCCAGCAGCAGGCCGGCCAGGCCGCTGAGCGAGTTGCCGAAGATGAACAGCGACGACACCGCTGCCGCCTGGCGGGTGGAGGCCCAGCTGCAACACAACAGCAGGGGCGTGAGAAACACGCCGCCGCCGGTACCGGTGAGGCCGGCCAGCAGCCCCAGCCCAGCACCGCTAAGCACCAGCAGAATCAGCGGCGGTTGCGTCAAGCGCTCGGGATCGCCGGGCTGGCACAAAAAGCGCAGGGCCGAGGCCAGCAGCACCAGTGCGACCAACCGCTGAAACCAGAGCGTGGGCAGATCTAGCCACCCCCCCAGAAAGGCCATCGGCAGGCCGGCCAGCAACACCGGCCAGAACAGCCGCCAGCGCAGGTGGCCGGCTCGCCAGAACTGCCAGCTGCCCTGGGCCGCCACCGCGGTGTTCAGGATTAAGGCAAGCGGCTTGATCTGCTCCGCCGGCAGACCTGCCAGAGCCAGGACGGCGATATAGCCGGAGGCGCCAGCATGGCCCACGGCGGCATAGAGAAAGGCCACCAGGGCCAGGAGCGGCGGCAGCCAGAGGGTCACAGCCAGCTCCGCAGCTTCACCACACCCTCAAGCCACAATCAGCCCTCTGCCGCGCACCAGCACGGGCACCCGCTTGAAAGCCGGCGTGCCGCTCTCGGGATCGCTAACCGCCCGCATCAAGACGTTGGCCTCTGGATAGAACATCAGCGCCGCGCCACGCCGCACCGAGCCGGGGATCAGCTCGATCCCGTCGAGCTGGCCCGCTTCGCCCTGGACGGTCACCCGCTGGTGGGCCCGCAGACCACAGGCGGTGAGATCCTCCGGGTTGACCAGAATCGTCTGGCGGTGCGGCATGCCCCGATAGCTGTCGCCCTGCTTGTAGACCACCGTGTTGTGCTGACCGTAACTGCGGGCTGTGATCAGGTTCAGCACTAGTCCCTGCTCGCCGACGGCCAGCCCGCCGAAATGATCCGCATCCGGCAATCCGAGCTCAGGCAGCGGCGTGACCGCCAGCTGGGCCCGGCCAGTGGCGGTGGCGAAACGGGGCTCCTGGAACACCCGGCCGGCCACCTCGAATTCCTTCTTGCTGGCGTCAATCTCGGCGATCGCGGCGTAACCGGGCACGGTGCGGGCGATGAGATCGCGTACATACACGGGATCCTGCAGCCGCCGCCAATCGATCGGCTCGATGCCGTGCAGGCGGTGGGCCAGCTCGGCCAGGAACTCCACCTCGCTGATCAGCTGGCCACTGCCCAGGTGGGTGCTGCCGGGCTCGTTGATTCGCACCCAATTATTGCCCGATTCCACCGTGGTGCGGTGGGGGGTTTCGAAACGGTTGAACACCGGCAGCAGCAGGGTCTGGCGCGCCGCCAGGCCGTGGAAGTGGCCGGTGTTGGGCTTGGTGGCCAAGTAGATAATCGTGTCTATGCGGCCAAGGGCGGCCTGGGCCTGGCGGCTGTCGGGGTTGGCGCCGTACAGGTTGCCGCCCAGACAGAGCAGGGAATCGACGGCGCCGGCAGCGGCCGCCTCGATCAGGGCGCGGGTGTCGTAGCCCCGGGTGGGGCTGAGGGGCCGGCCGAGCAGCTGCTCGAGCGCCAGCCGCATCGGCTCGCGCAAATTCACCGTCACCCCCATCGAGCCGAAGCCCTGCACGTTGGAGTGGCCGCGGATAGGCATCGTGCCCGCCCCCGGCCGGGCCACGTTGCCCGTGAGCACGGCCGTATTGGCAATCGCCTGCACGTTGGCGGTGCCGTTGGCGTGGTGGGTGATGCCCATCGCCCAGGCGAACACCACCGCCTTGCACGCAGCCAGCCTGGCAGCGGTGTGGTCCAGCTCCTCGCGGCTGAGGCCGCAACAGCCCGTGATCGCCTCCCAGCTGGTGGTCTCGATCTGCTCGATCAGGGCCTGCCAACCATCGGCATGGGCCTTCACAAAGTCGAGGGCGATGGCGCCACGCTCCAGCAGGGCCTTCTGCAGCCCCAGAAACACGGCGGTGTCGGAGCCGGGAATCGGCTGCAGGAACAGGGAGGCGATCTCGCTGCCGCCGCCGAGCATCGAGCGGATCGGGAAGGCGGGCGAGCCGAACTTGAGCAGCCCCGCCTCAAGCACCGGATTGATCACGATCACCGTGCCGCCGCGCTCCCGCAGCCGGATCAACTCGTTCATCAGCCGCGGGTGGTTGGCCGGCGCATTGGACCCCACCAACACCACGCCATCGGCTTGCTGGAGGCTCTCGAGGCTCACCATCGAGGTGCCGCTGCCAAACACCCGGCCTAGGCCGATGCTGGAGGGGGCGTGGCAGAGGTCGGAGCAGTCGGCCAGATTGTTGGAGCCGAGAGCTCGCAGCAGCAGTTGCAGCAGGAAGGCGGCCTCATTGGAGGAGCGCCCGGAGCTGTAGGAAGCAACCCGCTCCGGCGACGGCCTAGCGAAGGCCGCAGCGCTGATGTCTTGCACTTCTTCCCAGCTGATCGGCTGGTAGTGGTCGCTACCGGCTCGCTGGATCAGGGGTCGATCGAGCCGGCCCAGCTGGTCGCATTCGGCGGAGCTCAGCTGCTGCAGCTCGGCCAGGCTGCGGCCGGCAAACACCTCCTCTGGCACCGCGGACTGCAGTTCCGCTCCGATCGCCTCCACACTCTTGAGGCAGCGCTGCAGCCGCTCACCCAGTTCATCGCGAAAGCCACCGTTCTGGCCGCCCGTGCCCCAGGCGCAACTCAGGCAGGCGCTTTTGTGGTTGAGGGTCTGCCAAAGCCGCAACCCCGTTGGTGAGAGGGTGGCGCGGGCCCAGCCGTCGATCAGGGGCCAGCCGCCCCCGCTGGCGGCGTCTTCTGGGTCCGGTGGCTCAGACGATGCCTTTGACTGGAAAGCGGCTGGCGAACCAGATTGCTCAGGCGCCATGGCTGCTATGCCGGTGTTTTTCAGAGCCTAGGGGTATGGCAAGGTCGCTCTTTATGAATCGCAGCCCAGCCAACGCAGCAAGCAGCGCCCGAAACCCCGAGTGGTAAGTGGGGCTGTAGCTATAGCGTTGCGGCCATGGCCAGCGCCACTAACCATCCCAAAACCGTAGCCAGCCGCGTCCCCCCAAACGACCGACTGGGCCGGCCACTTGGGGTGCTGCGGCTGTCGCTCACGGCCCGCTGCAACCTGGCCTGCCCCTACTGCCTGCCGGATGGCAAGGAGCCACCGGGACTGCTGACGCTGAAGCAGCGGCTGGGGGTGATCGGGGCGGCGGTGAACCTGGGAGCCCGCAGCCTGCGGCTTACCGGCGGAGAGCCGCTGCTGCACGGGGGCTTGGAGGAGCTGATCGCCGCTGTGCAGCCCCTGCGCGCCACACACCCGGAGCGTCCCGGCCTGGGGGAGATCGCTCTCACCAGCAATGGCCTTTTACTAACCGCTGAGCGAGCCCAGCAGCTACGCGCCGCCGGCCTCGACCGGATCACCCTCAGCCTCGATGGCACCACGGCTAGGTCGGTTGCCCGCATGGCTGGCCTGGCCGATACCGCCGCAGGTGAACGGGCCATGGCGACGGTGCTGGCTGCGATCGAGCACGCCCGCGCCGCCGGCTTTGATCCCGCCCGCGGCGCCCTCAAGCTCAACGCTGTGATCCAGCGCGGCGCCAACGACGATCAGGTGCTGCCCCTGGCGGCACTGGCACGGGAGCGGGGGCTGGAGCTGCGGCTGATTGAGTTCATGGACGTGGGCAGCCGCAACGGCTGGCAGTACGAGGCGGTGCTGAGCGCCGCCGAGATGCTGGAGCAAATCGGCAGCAGCTGGCCGCTTGAGCCGCTGGGCCGCACCGCCCACGGCACCGCAAGCCGCTGGCGCTACCGGGATGGGGGCGGCAGCCTGGCCGTGGTGGCGTCGGTGAGTGCACCTTTCTGCGGAGACTGCAACCGTCTGCGGGTTACCGCAGATGGCGTCGCGTACTCCTGCCTTTTTGCCGCCCCGGGCAGCGGCTTGGATCTCAAACCATGGCTGAAGGAGGAGTCAGACGCCGCAGAACTCGAGCTAGCCATGGCCGCCCTCTGGAATCAACGAAGCGACCGCTATAGCGAAGAGCGCAACACTGCAAAATCTGCCAACAGCACACACGCCGAGATGGCCTACCTAGGGGGCTGAATGGATAACCAAACAGCATCAGCCTCGCCAAGTGGGCATACCTCCAGCCATGAAAGTGCCCCGATGGCGCCATAGGGCCTCAGGAGTCACAGTGATGTGGTTGGCGGCTGCCAACTCAGCGGCCTCCTGGGTAGACCGGGTGGTCAGCAAAGCGGCAGTAAATGCAGGATCGCGCCGCGCCAGCTCTTTGAGATCGTGCAGAGCAGCCGTAGATTGCGCTTGGCAGGTAGTCATCTCACTTTCCTCAACTATCTGCACCCAGGCTAGGAAGCCTTATTCAGTTAAGAGGTGAGCAAAAACACCCGTCTTGTCTGACATGTAATGACAAGGCTCATACCTCCCGCAACCGCGGCAGCAGCTGCACCAAATTGCAAGGGCGGGTATCTGCATTGAGCTGGGCAGCAATCAGCCGGTCCCAGGCTGTCTGCACCGCATCGAGGGAACCCGGCAGCACAAAAATCACGGTGCCATTAGCCACCCCCGCCAGGCAGCGGCTCTGCAGGCTGCTGGTGCCAATCGTTTCAAAGGAGAGCACCCGAAATAACTCACCAAAACCATCGATCGTCTTATCGAGCAGGGGTGCCACCGCCTCCGGGGTGCCATCGCGGCCGGTGAGCCCGGTGCCGCCAGAGCTGATCACCACCTGCACAGCAGGATCAGCAATCCAGCTACTGATGGCGGCACGGATCTGGTAGCGGTCGTCCGGCACCAGCAGGCGCTCCACCAGCCGGTGACCGGCCGCCTCTAAGCGCTGCTGCAGGGCATCACCGCTGCAGTCCTCAGCCAATGTGCGCGTGTCCGACACCGTGAGCAGGGCGATGGCGAGGCTCACGGGCAGGGCTCAGGCGTTTGGGGCATTCTGGGCGGCGTAGCTAGGAGCTCCCTAGCGATCACTTAGCCCCAACCCTGCTGCTGCAAGCCATGGCCGTCTCCACCGATCCGGCATCGCAAGTGCAGGTACGCCTTTTCGCCGGCTTGCGAGAAGCGATGGGCTGGAGCGAGCAACTGGTCGAGCTAGCCCCAGCCGCTGGGGAAGCCAACCCTGCTGGCACAACACCTGAACAGCTCTGGCGGCAGCTAAACCTGCAGCCCGCCTATCCCCCCGCCGGCGTGCGGGTAGCAATCAATCAGCAGTTCGCCGCCTGGGACTCAAGCCTGTTCGCTGGCGATGAGCTGGCCTTCCTGCCGCCAATCAGTGGTGGCTAACGCGATGTTGGCAATCCAGCTGGAAACGGTGCCGTTCGAGCCGCTGTCGGTCCTGGCCGAGTGGCAGGCGCAGCTAGCCCTTTTGCCTGGCGGCATGCCGGCGGCCGAAAGCCAGTTCATCGGCAGGGTTCGGGGCTGCGATGCCACCGGAGAGCCCCTGGAAGCTTTGGAGCTGGAGCACTACCCCGGCATGACCGAGGCCTGCATCGCCTCCCTGTCAGCCGCCGCCGCGGGCCGGCACGGGGCGACTGCAGTGCTGGTGAGACATCGGATCGGTCTGGTGTTGCCGGGAGACGCAATCGTGCTGGTGGCGGTAGCGGCCGATCGCCGCGGCCCGGCCCAGCGCTGCTGCCAAGAGCTGCTTGAGGCCCTCAAGCACGAAGCCCCCTTCTGGAAACGGGAATGGAGCCAGGGGGTGGGTAGCTGGATCACGGGCAATACGCCCCTATGAAGCTCGGACCCAGGAAGAAGTCCGCGACTCAGCAGACCCCAGCTATCTGTGCCACATTCATGGGCATAAAAACTTGGAGAGCTGGCCGTGCACATGGTGGCGAATTTTTGGCCCGGAGCGACGCTGGAGCAATTCCAAGTGGAACTGGCCCAGCTGGAGGGCAAGGAGCAACCTCAAGCCCAGCTGCTGCGCACGGTGGCGGAGGTGGAAGGGGGCTTGATGATCGTCTCCCTTTGGGAAGGGCAGGCGCAATACGACAGCTGGGCTGAAGCCACCCTGTTGCCCCAGATCGATCTTCCAGGGGGCATGGAAGGTCGCCCGGAACAACGCAAGGGGCTGGTGGTGGATCACTACTCCGTGCTGCCTGCCAGCTGAGCAGTTGGGGCCGCGGCCGGCACGCGGCTCAGAAGATCGGCAACCGCAGCAGCTGGGCCCAGAGCTGCGTTCCCGCCTCAAGATTGCCCAGCTCCGCCGGGATCTCCAGCAGCAGATCGGCCCCCTGCAGCGAGCCGATGCGGGAGGAGGCCTGGGAGCCCTCCACCCGGGCCAGCAAGCCCCCATCTGCCGCCACCACCAGCTGGGCGCGGGCCAGCTCCGGCCGCCCCGCCCCGCGCCGCAGCTCCTGATCCAGCCGCACCCGCAGACGGGGGAGCACCTGGATCGCGCCACCCTCCAACCGCTGCAGCGCCGGCCAGAGCAACTGCAGAGCCGTGATCGCCGCCGCCACCGGATTACCCGGCAACCCAAAAAAGGGCACGCCTGCCACCTCTCCCCAGGCAAAGGGGCGCCCCGGCTTGAGGAACAGCTTCCAGAAGCTCACCTCCCCCAGCTCCCCCACCAATTGGCGGATCCAGTCGCTGTCGCCAGCGGAGACGCCGCCGGTGCTTACCACCACATCGCAGCCGGCCGCCAGCTCCCGCAGGGCCTGGCGCAGGGGCTCGGGCTGATCGGCTACCAACCGCTGCTGCGTCACCCCATAACCCAGCTGCTCCAGCAAAGCGGCAAGCAGGACCGAATTGCTCTCCCAGATCTGGCCAGGGCCCCGAAGCAATCCGGGACTGAGCAATTCATCACCACTGATCAACAAACCCAGCCGCGGCCGCTTGGTCACCGTGAGCTGCTGCACACCGCAGCTGGCCAGCCTGCCCAGCTCGGCAGCCCCCAGCCGGCAGCCCACCGCCACCAACTCCTGCCCGACGGCAGCCTCCTCCTCTGGCCCGCGGATCCAGGGGTTAGGACCGGCCGGGCGCACCAGCTCCAGGCTGGGACCTTGGGGCAGCTCCAGCGGTTGCACCAGCTCTTGGGGCAGCACCCGAGCGCTGCCCGCGGGCACCACGGCGCCGGTGAGGATGCGCACCGCCTCACCCGCTGCCACGGCCGAGCCATAGGGGGCACCGGCGGCCGAAGTGCCCCGCAGGCGCCAGCGGGCACCCACCAGCGGCTGCTCGGATCCGGCAATGGCGTAGCCATCCATGATCGAAGCCCGGAAACCCGGCACGGCTGCCGCCGCCAGCACCCGTTCAGCGGTGATGCGGCCCAGACAGGCCGCCAGCGGCAACGCCTCGCAGCGCCCCAGGGGCTGCAGCGACTCCAGGATCTGGGCCCGGGCCTGGTCGAGGGGCAGGCCCTCCGGGCCGAAGGGCTCACTCATGCCGTTGCCAATCCCCGCTGCGGCCGCCACTTTTGGCCAGCAGCCGCACCGGACCGATGGTCATAGCGGGATCGGCGCTCTTGAGCATGTCGTAGAGGGTGAGCAGGCCCACCTGCACGGCCGTGAGCGCCTCCATCTCCACTCCGGTGGGACCGGTGGTGCGGGCGATGGCGCGCAGCCGCAGGCCACTGCCATCGGTGGCCGGCTCCAGCTCCACGCTCACGCCGCTGAGGGCAATCGGGTGGCAGAGCGGAATCAGTTCCCAGGTGCGTTTGGCCGCCTGGATCGCTGCCACCCGCGCCACCGCCAGCACATCGCCCTTGGGGGCCCGGCCCTCCAGCACCAAGGCCAGTACTTCGGGGGCCATCTGGATGAACCCCTCAGCCGTGGCCTGGCGGGCGGTGGCGGGCCGATCGCCAACCTCCACCATGTGCACCTCGCCGGCGGCATTGAGGTGGCTCAACTGGGGTGCAGACATCTCCTAGTCCTCAAACCGAGCGCCAGGCCCAAGCATGGATTGCCCGACGCCAAACGTCCCCACCTTCTCCCATAACGTGAGGGTCGCTTCCCCCTCGCGATGACCGCTCGCCGCACCATCCCGGTCCTGCTGCTTCTGGCCGCCGGCCTCGCCCCCCTGGCGCCACCCAACGCCCAGGCCGGCCCACTGCTGCGCCGCGCCCAGGAACGCAAGGCCTGCCAGGAATTCGCCGGCAAACTCCAGGCCGCATCCGGCAATCCCCAGCAGGCCCAACTGGTGTATCAGCAGGGAGTGCTGAAGCTGGTTGAAACCTTCGGCGAAAACCCCTGTGGCGACATCCCTGCACCCACCGCAGCTGCTCCAGCTGCCCCGGCACCTGCACCAGTCACCTCAACAGTCACCGCACCAGTCACCGCGAAGCCCGCCAATCCCCAGCAGGCTCAGGCGTGCCAGGAGTTTGCGAGCAAGCTGCAGGGCGCCCAGGGCAACCCGGCCCAGGCCCAGCAGATCTATGCGATGGGCAGCCAGAAACTGAGCGGCATGTTCGGCCCCAACCCCTGTCCACAGATCAAGGCTCCCTGAGCGCCTAGGGCTGCAGCTGCTCTCTCAGCATCCTGGCGATGGCGCCGCAGGCCTCCTGGCCTGCGGCGATGGCACCACTGAACAGGATGAAGTCGTGGAACATGCCTTCGTAGCGCTGCAGGGTCACCTGACCTCCGGCCGCATCGAGCCGTTCGCTGAACACCTCACTGTCATCACGGGCTGGATCGTGGCTGGCGGCGATCACTAGAGAGGGCGGCAGATCGCGTAGGTCGCCCACCAAGGGCGAGCCGCGCCAGTGGCCGGGATCGGGCTGGTAATGGGAGACATACCAGCGCATGTCGGCCGCCGAGAGGAAGGGGGCTTCGGCCAGGTCGCGATAGGAGGGCAGCCCCAGGGAAGGATCCAGGGTGGCGCAGGCCAGCACCAGCGCTCGCGGCTTGCAGAGGCCTGCCGAGCGGGCGGCCATCGCGGCCACCAGGGCCAGGTTGCCGCCGGCGGAATCCCCCATCACCCCCAGGCGGTTGATATCCAGGCCCAGATCACTCCCATGGCTTACCAGCCAGTGCAGGGCACACTCCACATCGTCGGCGGCCGCGGGCCAGGGGTGTTCCGGCGCCAGGCGATAGTCCACGCTCACAAAAGCACAGCCCGACTGCTCGCACAGGGTGCGGCAGAGGCTTTCATGTGTTTCGATGCTGCCGATCACCCAGCCGCCGCCATGGGCGAATAGCACCACCGGTAGCAGCCCGGAGCCGCAGCCGGGTGGCAAGTAGAGGCGGGCCCGCAGCTTGCCGCCCAGGTATAGGTTCTCGGTGGTGAGGCGATCCGATCGCGCCTGCGCCCTTGGGTTGGGCTGGCCGGGGTCACCCAACCGGTCGATCAGGGCTCGATCCTGCAGAGTGCGGCGCTGCTGGCTGAGGCGGGTGCTCCAGGTGACCACGCCTGGCTGCCGTTCCTGACGCAGCACTGAGCCCGCCAGGTAGAGGCGATCGAGCAGATGGTCCAGTTCCGCCTCGCTGCGTCCCATGGCCTCGGCCAGTTGCGGGATGGTGGCGCCTTTGAACCGGATCAGCTGGCGCAACAGGGAGGATTCACCTTGCTGTCGTTCCAGGTCGTAGAGGCGCATGCCCAGGCGCCGGGCAGCCTGGGGAGAGAGCTCGGAGACCGGCCTGACGCCAGCGCGCTCCAGGCGTTGCAACAGGGCAGTGCAGTCGGGATGGAGTGGCAGCGCCGTCCCCTGGCCAGGCTCCATCTCAGATCTCCGCGAGGATCCGCCGCGCCATCGCCCCCAGCTGTTGCGACCAGGCATGCTCGGGGTCGCAAACGACAAATGGGGAGGCGGAAGCGTTCATCGCCATCGCTTCGCTGAGGGGCAGCACCGCACCCACCTCGGCCTGGTAGGCAGACGCGACCCGCTCCCGCACGGCTTCGACGGGCATCAGCTCCGGCACCTTGTTGATCGCCAGCAGCAGGCTCGGCACCTCGAGTCGGCGGGCGATGTCCACGGTGACGGCGGTGCCCTGGAAATCCTGCTGATCAGGGCGCAGCACCAGCAGCAGCACATCCGAGAGGGTGAGCGAGACCAGCGTCTCCTCGTTGAGTCCGGGGTGGGTGTCCACGATCAGCACATCGAGGGCGAGCTCATCGATCAGGGTTTGAAAGCCGGTGTTCAGCAGCCCCACGTCGTAACCCTCCCGCAACACCCGCGTGATGTCGGTGGCCTTGATACTGGCAGGAATCAGTAGCAGCTTGCCGCCGCTCGCCACCGTGCCGACCCGGTCGGTGATGTCGTGCACCACCTCGCTGATCCCGCACTCCCCGTGCAGGTAGTCGTTGATGCAGCGACCGAGCGTTTCGGGTTCAAAGCCGAACAGCACATGGATGCCTGGCGACTGGATATCGGTGTCCACTACGCCGACCCGTCGTCCCTGTTGGGCCATCACCGCCCCCAGGCTGGCGGTGATGTTGCTCTTGCCAGTGCCCCCGCGGAACGAGTGCACCGAAACGATCAGGCTCATGGAGTCAGGAGGGGGGAGGAGAAGCCTGGCGGCTGGCTCGGCGCTGCTTGCGCAGATCCGCGGCGGCGGCCTTGAGGTCGTTGAAGAAATCACTCTCAACTATCGACGCCACATCGCTTTCGCGCCGCCCATGGTCGATTTCGATGTGGAGGGCGGCCACTTGGGCCTTGAGAGTGGCTTCCCGTTTCTGGGCCTGGCGCGCGGCCTCCTGGATGCGACGGGCCAGGAAGCCCAGGTCATCGCGGCGGCGGATCACCTTGGCCAGCAGCGAGTCTTCCACTGGTTGGTTGGTTTCCAGTTGCGTCGCCGCCTCCGTGAGGGTGCGCAAGGGGCCCGAGATGGTTCGACTAGCGGCGATGGCCGCCAGGGTGGCCAGCAAACTCAGCAAGGAGGCCAGCAGCACCACCCGATGCTGCACCGCCGCCGTGGTCAGGCTGAACAGGGATCGGGATTGCAGCACCACTGCGGTCCAGCCATCGGTTTCGAGGGGTTGCCAGGCGGCCACCACGGGATGGCCATCGAGTTCACCCAAGCCAAAGCCTGGTTGGGCGGCTCCCCTCAGGGGCAGCAAGTTGGCTGAGATCGGGTGGTAGCTCAGCTGGCGGCGGAAGCGCTGGCCCCGATCGATCGGGGCGTTCAGGCTGACGCTCCGTTGGGTCCCGCGGGCCCTGTCACCGCCTGGGCCGAGGATGCCCAACCTCAGGGAAGGATCCTTGGCGGAGGAGATCAGGCCATCGGCTTCCACCACCATGGCGCTGTTGCCCTCAGCAACCTGCAGAGACGAGTAATTGGCCAAGGTATGGGTGGCCACCACCGCCACCCCCACCACCTCCTGGCCGTCGCGCACCGGGCTGGTGATCGAGATCGTTGGCGAGGGGTTGGTGGTGGAGATCGGCAGATAGGTGCCGCTCACGTAGGATGACTACCGCAGTCCCCGCTGGAAATAGGTGCGGAAGCTGTAGTTGTGGCCGATCAATTTGCGGTCGGAGGCGGCGATGCAGTTGCCCTCGCGATCGAGCAGGTAGGTGAACACCACATGGGGGTGGGAACGCTGCAGGCGATCGAGCAGATCCAGCACCCGCTGCTTGCGTTCGGCCCGCTGCTCTGGCGGTGATGCCGACAGGCTGATCACACCGGGATCCTTGGATACAAAGCGGATCAGCTCCACATAAGCCTGAATTTCATGGTTCAGGCCGCGGGCCACCGAGCTGGCCAGACCCGCCAGCTGCCTCTGGCCACTCACCTCGGCCTCCCGCTCTGCCATCGAGGCGCCTACAAAACCCACCAACAGGGCGGGCAGCAGCGAGAACAGCACCATCAGGCCGCCAAGCTTGATCCCCACGGGCCAGGTGGCCGGATCCCGCAACCGGGGACGGTTGGCCTGCTGGAGATTTGATTGGGGCCCGGGCACCGCTGGCTCTGATGCCTGGACGAGCTTGGGGGCTTGGGGGGCGAGATCCAGCAGTTGGGTGAGGTTCGCCAGTTGATCTGGTGTGCAGGGCACCGTCTGCCTGATCTGGCGCAGCAGCTCGCGGCGCAGCTCCCCATCGCTGGGGATCAAGGGCAGCCACTGGTCGGGTTGATCTAGCAGGCGATCAAGATCCAGAGCGGTGGGTTTGGCTGTACGGGCTCTGAGGCCCCGCAGTTGGGCATCAAGGGCATCACCAGGCCCGTTGCTGGTGGCGTCCTGGCCATGAAAGATATCCAACAGCTGCTGCTGCAGCAGGCGAGCGCGGCGCTGACGGGCAAGCCCACCCGAAACTATCTCGGCACGGCTGATCAGCCCATCCTCCATTCGGACGCGTTCCAGACGCCTCGGAGAGCCTAGGGAAAGCGGCTAGGAGCCTGTCGCGCAGATCCGCCCGCACCTCTGCACAGATGCCCCTTAATCTGCGCAGATCGCTGTGACTGCAGTGGATCTAGGCGCGCACACGGTGGCGGAGGTGGAAGGGGACTAATGATCGTGTCCCTCTGGGAGGGACAACATGAATACGACAGCTGGGCTGAAGCCACCCCTTGCCCCAGATCGATCTTCCAGGGGGCATGGAAGGTCGCCCGGAACAACGCAATGGACCGGTTGTGGATCACTTCAGAGCTGCTCCAATTCGATCCCATAACGTGTGGCTTGACGCACCCGCCAGCCACCCTGCCGTTGTCATTACCCCGCCCCTCCACCTTCTTCTGCGCCTTCCTGACCCTGCTCAACGACCGGCTGGGGGAAAGCATCGTCTTTCCGCTGCTGCCCTTTTTGCTGGCGGGCTTCACCAGCGATGGCCGGGTGCTGGGGCTACTGGCGGGTAGTTACGCGGTGGCTCAGTTCGCCTTCACGCCCCTGATCGGCGCCCTCAGCGATCGCTACGGCCGCAAACCGGTAATCAGTGTCTGTGTGGCGGGCTCGGTGCTGGGCCTGGCCCTGTTTGCCCTCACCATCAGCCTGCCCTGGGCCAGCCTCTGGCCCGCCGCCCAGGCCGCCGGGTTGCCCCTGGCCCTGCTGTTCGGCGCTCGGCTAATCGATGGGGTGAGCGGCGGCACCGCCGCCACAGCCAGCGCCGTGCTGGCCGACATCTCGCCGCCGGAAAAACGGGCTAAGGCCTTCGGCCTGATCGGGGTGGCCTTTGGCCTGGGCTTCATTCTTGGCCCCGCCCTAGGCGGGCTGCTCGGCCAGATCAGCGTCACCCTGCCGCTGCTCGTTGCCGTAGCGATCGCCGTGCTCAACCTGGTGCTGGTGCTCACCGTGCTGCCGGAAACCCACCCGCCAGATGCACGCCGGGCCATGCCGCGCAAACGGGATCTCAACCCTTTGGTCGCCCTGCAAAGGGTGTTCACCAACCCCCAGGTGCGGCGCCTTTGCGTGGCATTTTTTCTGTTTTTCCTTGCCTTCAACGGCTTCACCGCCGTGCTGGTGCTCTATTTCAAGCAGGCTTTCAACTGGGGCCCCGGCCTAGCGGCCTCAGCTTTCCTGGTGGTGGGCGTGGTAGCCACGGTGGTGCAGGGCGGCCTGATCGGACCGCTGGTGAAACGCTTCGGCGAATGGCGCCTCACCCTGGCCGGCCTGGGCTTTGTGATCGCCGGCTGCCTGCTGATTCCCCTGGCCACGCGGGCCAACGCCCAACCGGTGGTGTTCAGCGCTGTGGCGATCCTGGCCCTGGGCACCGGCCTGGTCACCCCCTGTCTGCGCAGCCTGGTCTCCCGCCGCCTCGACAGCGAAGGTCAGGGCGCCGCCCTGGGCAGCCTGCAGGGGCTACAAAGCCTGGGCAGTTTTCTAGGGCCCCCGCTGGCGGGCCTGGCCTACGAGACCACCGGGCGCCAGAGCCCCTTCTGGCTTGGCATCGCCTTGCTTGTGGGCGTGGCCCTGCTGGTGGCCGGTGGCCTACCTGGCCGAAATTCAGCGATGACAGCAGGACTACACGGATCGGACAGTTGAGATTGCTACGTTGCCGCTAATCACAGTCAGGATGCTGCATGGCGGAATCAACGGCTGAAACCCAGCTAGCTCCCGAGCTGTATTTAAACCGTGAACTTAGCTGGCTGGAATTCAACTACCGGGTGCTGGCACAAGCCCTAGACGAGCACACACCGCTACTTGAGCAGGCGAAGTTCAGCGCCATCTTCAGCAACAACCTCGATGAGTTCTTCATGGTGAGGGTGGCCTCCCTGAAGTCCCAGATCGATGCCGGGGTGAGCAGTCTTAGCGATGACGGACTCACCGCCCAGCAACAGCTTCAGGCGATCCGCACCAAGCTGCGCCCCCTGCTGGAAATGCAGCAGCAGCACTACCGCCACTCCCTTAAGAGCCATCTCTGCGACTACGGCGTTCACCTCACCGACTACGCCAACCTCAACGCAGCCCAACGGGATTGGCTCAACGCCTACTTCCAGAGCGCCATTTTCCCGGTTCTCACCCCCCTGGCGGTGGATCCCTCCCACCCCTTTCCCTTCATCAGCAACCTGAGCCTCAACGTGGCCGCCCTGGTGCGCGACCCCGATACGGGTCAACAGGAATTCGCCCGGGTGAAAGTGCCGCAGAAAAACCTGCCCCGCTTCGTCCAGATCCCCCCCCATCTGAGCGGCAAGCAACCCGAAGCCGTTTATACGGCCGTGCCTCTGGAGCAGGTGGTGGCCTTCAACCTCGGCCTGCTGTTCCCAGGCATGCACGTGGAGGGTCACTACTTCTTCCGCGTCACCCGTGACGCCGACCTGGAATTGCGCGACCTAGAGGCCGACGATCTGATGGAGGCCCTTGAAGAGGGCCTACGCAAACGCCGCCGCGGCGGTGAGGTGGTGCGGCTGGAGGTGGCCGATGAGATGCCGGAAGCGGTGGTGCAGCTGCTGATGGAAGGCACCGCCGTCGAGGCGGAAGACGTTTACCGGGTCAACGGACCCCTGGGTCTCGACGATCTGATGAGCCTGCTGGCCATTCCCTTGCCCCAGTTAAAGGAGAAGCCCCACAAGGGCCGCACCACACCAGCCCTGGCCCGCACCCAGAAGAGCCAGCTGGAAGACGGCTCGATCAAGGCGGAGGAATTTGAAAGCATCTTCTCGGTGATCCGCCGGGGAGATGTGCTGCTGCATCACCCCTACGACCTGTTTTCCACATCGGTAGAGGAATTCCTCAACCAGGCCGCCGATGACCCCTCGGTATTGGCCATCAAGATGACCCTCTACCGCACCTCTAAGAATTCAGCTGTGGTTGCGGCACTGATCCGGGCCGCTGAAAACGGCAAGCAGGTGATGGCCCTTGTTGAATTAAAAGCCCGTTTCGATGAAGACAACAACATCCAGTGGGCCAAGCAGTTGGAGGCATCTGGGGTGCACGTCGTCTACGGCGTGCTGGGCCTGAAGACCCACACGAAAATCCTGCTGGTAGTTCGCAAGGAGAAGGAGCGCCTCAACAGCTACGTACATATAGGTACGGGCAACTACAACTCCAAAACATCCAGCCTCTACACCGATATCGGCCTACTCACAGCCAGGCCGGAATTCGGTGCCGACTTAGTGGAGTTGTTCAACTACCTAACCGGTTTCTCAAAACAGCAAAGCTTCCGCCGCTTACTGGTGGCTCCAGTGACGCTGCGCAGCCGCATGGAAGGCTTGATCCGCCGCGAAATCGAGCATGCCCAGGCCGGCAGGGGCGGCCATATCCGGGCAAAGATGAATTCCCTAGTGGATCCGTCGATCATCGCCCTGCTGTACGAGGCCTCCCAGGCCGGCGTCATGATCGACTTGGTGGTACGTGGCATGTGCAGCCTGCGGCCCCAACTGGAGGGCATCAGCGACAACATCCAGGTTGTGAGTGTGATCGGTCGCTTCCTTGAACACTCGCGGCTGTTTTGGTTTGGCAATGGCGGTGAGCCCGAACTTTTCTTCGGCAGCGCCGACTGGATGTCACGCAACCTGGACAGACGAGTTGAAGCGGTAGCTCCAATCGAAGATCCAAAACTGCGCCATCAGCTTGAGCAGGTCATCGATCTCTACCTGAATGACACCGGTGCCTGGCACATGGACAACCAAGGAAAGTTCAGTCAACGACAGCTCGAAGGCGAACAACATCTGGTTCAACGGGAGATGATGCGTCGCTGGCGCGGCGGTTTGGTGGCTTAATCAGTAGCAATCCATGCAGGAATTCTTCCAAATCAAGGAGTTACAACCAACGCTACAGTGCTACATTCCAGCCAAATCCAATACGGAGGCTGGGGTGTGGGGACGCCTTTGCAATCCGCTTCAGACGTTGTTGACAGCAACGTCTCGAAGCAGGCGCCATCAAAGATGGCGCCCAATGCTACTGCTAGCAAATCTGCGTCTGGAAAGGCACGCGCCACAGGCCCGAAAGCCGGGGGACGGCTTAGTGCCGACTCAATCGGCTGGTATCTAGGCACCATTGGCCGCGTGCCGCTGCTCACGGCCGCCGAAGAAATTGAGCTGGCACATCACGTGCAGGCCGGCAAACGCCTGCTGGAGCTGCCTGCAGGGGAGCACACCCCCAAGCACAAGCGTCAGCTGCGCATGGCCCAGCGGGCCCGCGATCGCATGATGGCCGCCAACCTGCGCCTGGTGGTAAGCGTCGCCAAGAAGTATCAAAACCAGGGGCTGGAGCTGCTGGATCTAGTGCAAGAAGGGGCGATCGGCCTAGAGCGAGCTGTTGACAAATTCGACCCAGCAATGGGCTACAAATTTTCGACCTACGCCTACTGGTGGATCCGTCAGGGGATGACCCGGGCTATCGACAACAGCGCCCGCACAATTCGTCTGCCGATTCACATCAGCGAAAAGCTGTCGAAGATGCGGCGGATCAGCCGGGAGCTTTCCCATCGCCTCGGCCGCCAGCCCAATCGCCTCGAGCTTGCCCATGCCATGGACATGGCCCCGCGGGACCTCGAAGAGCTGATGGCCCAAAGCGCTCCCTGCGCCTCCCTCGATGCCCATGCCCGCGGCGAAGAAGATCGCAGCACCCTGGGCGAACTAATCGCCGATCCGGCCAGCAACGAGCACCTAGACTCGATGGACCGGCACATCCAAAAGGAGCACCTGGGCACCTGGCTCTCCCAGCTAAATGACCGGGAACAGCAGATCCTCAAGCTGCGCTTCGGCCTGGAAGGGGCCGAACCTCTCACCCTCGCTGAAATTGGCCGGCTGATCAATGTTTCGCGGGAGCGGGTGCGGCAGCTGGAGGCAAAAGCAATCATGAAGCTGCGCCTGATGAGCAACTACCAGCAGGCCGCCTGAGCCCATGGCCGCTGGATGGTCGCAGCAGCTGCTGGGAGTGGCGGCCGTTGCTGGCTGGCTGGCCCTGTTGGCACTAGCGGCGCTGCAGGTGCGGCGGCGCTGGAATGGTCAACGGGAATGGAGTCGCAAGTTGGTGCACATCGGCACCGGCGCCGTAGTGCCGATCGCCTGGGCCACCGGCATTGATCGCCTGATCGCCATCCCCGCCGCCGGCCTGATCACGCTGCTGGCGGCAATGAACCATCGCTTCCGCCTGCTGCCAGCCATCGAAGATGTGGGCCGGGCCAGCTACGGCACCATCGCCTATGGGGCCTCAATCACCCTGCTGCTGCTGCAGTTTTGGCCCCAGCAACCCGCTGCCGTAGCCGCTGGCGTGCTGGTGATGGCCGTGGGTGATGGCCTAGCCGGACTGCTGGGTCCCCTGGTGAGCTCCCCTTGCTGGCTGGTGTGGGGCCAGCGCAAATCCGTCGTTGGCACCGGCGCCATGGCCGCTGGCAGCCTGGCCATGCTGCTGCTGGTGCGCCAGCTGGCGATCGCAGCTGGCCAGCCCCACCCGGAGCTGCCCGCCCTGCTGGCCATCAGCGCTACTGCAGTGGTGCTGGAGCAGCTGGCGGTGGGGGGCCTCGACAACTTCACGGTGCCGCTGGCAGCCGGCTGGCTCTGGCAACGGCTTAGCTAGCGCACCGACTCAGCCAGAGTTTCGAGCACCTCCGAGGTGGTGGCCAGATCGATGCAGGCATCGGTGATGCTCTGGCCGTAGGTGAGCTGGCTTAGGTCTGACGGAATCTTCTGGCTACCAGCCACCAGATGGCTCTCCAGCATCACGCCCATCACGTGGCCAGAGCCGGCGCGCAGCTGGGCGGCCACCTGGGCTGCCACCTCGCCCTGGCGGCGATAGTCCTTGTTGGAGTTGCCATGGCTGCAATCCACCATCACCCGAGGCGGCAGGCCGGCTTTGGCCAGCTCAGCAGCGGCTTCCTCCACCGCCTGCGGGTGGTAGTTGGTGCCGCGGTTACCACCCCGCAAGACCAGATGGCCATCGGGGTTGCCCGTGGTGGTCACAATGGCGGCGTGACCGTCGTGGTTGATGCCCAGGAAATGGTGGGTCTTCGCCGCCGCTTCCATGGCATTAATAGCGGTAATGGCACTGCCGTCGGTGCCATTTTTGAAGCCGATCGGCATCGACAAACCCGAAGCCATCTCCCGGTGGGTCTGGCTTTCGGTGGTGCGGGCGCCGATGGCCGTCCAGCTGATCAGATCGGCGATGTATTGGGGCACTACCGGATCGAGCAGCTCGGTAGCCGCCGGCAGGCCCATCTCGGCTAAATGCAGCAAAAGGGCGCGAGCCACCCGCAGTCCCGTATTGATGTCGTAGCTGCCATCGAGGTGGGGGTCATTGATCAGGCCCTTCCAGCCCACGGTGGTGCGGGGCTTCTCGAAATAAACCCGCATCACGATCTCGAGCGCGTCCTTATAGCGCTCCTGGGCCTGGGCGATTGCCGCGGCGTATTCGTGGGCCGCGGCCACATCGTGCACCGAGCAGGGCCCCACGATCACCAGCAAACGGGGATCAGTGCCATGCAGGATCGCCTTAATACGTTCCCTGGCCTGCTGGACCGTTGCCGTTGAACGATCGCTGATCGGCAGCTCGCGGTGCAACAGCGCCGGAGGCACCAGCGGCCGGGTTTCCACCACATGCAAATCGGAGGTGGTGGTGGTCATGGGCCTGAGGCCGTCAGAACGGCGCCGCGGAGTCGCCTTCCACCCTAGTCAGCAGCGATTGCGACCACCAAGGGGCCGGCTGCCAAGAACAATGGGGTGTAGATCAACGCGACCGGGCATGTCTGCAGCCACCTTCCTCCCCAGCTACCGCGCCGCTGCGGCCGAGCGCGAAGGCCTGGGGGTACCGGCCCTGCCCCTGAGCGCCACACAAGCCAGTGCACTCACGGAGCTGCTGAGCGCACCGCCCGCCGGCGAGGAAGACTTCCTGCTGCACCTGCTTAGTGAGCGCATCCCGCCGGGAGTGGACGAGGCGGCCTACGTGAAGGCCGACTGGCTCGCGGCTGTGGCCCAGGGCACGGCTACTAGCCCCCTGGTGAACCCAGTGGCGGCAGTGAAGCTGCTGGCCACAATGATCGGCGGCTACAACGTCAGCGCCTTAATCGAGCTGCTCAGCAACTCCGATCCAGCCATCGCCAGCGCCGCCGCCGAAGGGCTGAGCACCACGCTGCTCGTCTACGACGCCTACAACGAGGTGCTGGAGCTGGCCTCCAGCAACGCCTACGGCCAGCAGGTGATCGACAGCTGGACCGCCGCCGAGTGGTTCACCGCCAAAGCCGAGCTGCCCGCCGAGATCACCGTGACCGTGTTCAAGGTGGAGGGTGAAACCAACACCGACGATCTCTCCCCCGCCACCCACGCCACCACCCGTCCCGACATCCCCCTGCACGCCATGGCGATGCTGGAAACCCGCATGCCTGGCGGCCTGGAGCTGATCACCCAGCTCAAAACCAAAGGTCACCCGGTGGCCTACGTAGGTGATGTGGTGGGCACCGGCAGCTCGCGCAAATCCGCGATCAACTCCGTTCTCTGGCACACCGGCAGCGACATCCCCCACGTGCCCAACAAGCGCGGCGGCGGGGTAATCCTGGGCGGCAAGATCGCACCAATCTTCTTCAACACCGCCGAGGATTCCGGCGCCCTGCCGATCGAGTGCGACGTGTCCGCGCTCAACTCCGGCGATGTGATCACGATCCGCCCCTACGCCGGCACGATCGAGCGGGCCAGCGGCGAAGCGAATGCCGGCGAGATCGTGGCTCGCTTCGAGCTAAAGCCCAGCACGATCACCGATGAGGTGCGCGCCGGCGGCCGCATCCCCCTGTTGATTGGCCGCTCGCTCACCGATAAGTTGCGCGCCCAGCTGGGGCTGGCCGCCAGCGAGCTGT
>NZ_JAGQCP010000042.1:0-20811 GCF_024346255.1 Cyanobium sp. BA5m-10
CCAGCATCTTGCTTCCATCTAGATCCGCAAAACCACCAACTGGCGCAGGCGTGCGTCGCGGTCAGTCGGCTGGGGCTTTGAACCTAGCCATGTCTGTGTTCTTGCTCGAGCGACACCCTCTCTTGGCAAGTGGTGGCTAAAGGTTCCGGCAGATCGTTGCTGTGTCAGCCGGGTCCCTTCCTCATTGCTGCCGTGCATCGCAGCTGCCCTGGCAACAGGTAGAGCGAGCGAAGCCCGGACGGGGCGCCCGCAACACCACAGCCGTGATGGGTGATGTCCTCCTCCTTCTTTTCAACCCCTGCCCCTGCTCCTGCCGTGCCTTGGCAGATCTACCGCCAGCAGCAGCAACAGCCCAACCAGGGCCCTGCTGGTTCCATAGCTCCACTAACTGCTGAACTCGACCCCCTCGATGAGGGCGACGACGAGGCCAGCGGCCACGACGGCGGCACCGGCGACGACAGCTTTGACGCTGTCCCTCCCCAGGACTCGAGCACCGGCAGCAGCGACAACGACGACCCGCCAGCAGCCAGCAGTGCTGAACCCCTGCGAGCCGAACGCCGTCGCAGCAACCAGCTCGAAAAAGAGCTGCGCAAGGCCCGCGCCCAGCTGTCGCGTTTCTCGGAGATCAACCCCGACGAGTACGCCCGCCTGCAGGACGCTGAGCGCAAGCGAGAAGAGTTTGAGCGCCAGGTAGGTGACCGTGAACGCCAGCTCAATGAGGCCAACATCCGCCGCGTGCGCAGCGTTGAAAAAGAACGGGATGAGGCCCGCTCCCAGGTGCAGAACCTGCGCAAGGAGCGCTTGCTAGAGCGCCTGTTCTCAGAAGCCGAGGGCCGCGTTGGCGGCGATGAACGGGGGACGTTTTTTGACACCTTCGTGACGCTGTGCGGCGGTCACTTCCAGCTGGGGGATGTGGATGGCCGTGAGCGACTGCTGCCGGTGGATGGCAAGGGCCAGCCCCTCACCGCCGATGGGGTGGCGCTTTGCGATGGCGATTACATGGAAGAGCTGCGGCGTCACCCGGTATTCAGCTTCTTGTTTCAGCAGCGCAGTGGCCTTTATGCAGGCACGGTTGCTGAGGCGGGCCATGACCACAGCGCCGCCCCAAACCTGCAGACGCTGAGCACCGCCGAGCTCTACCTGGAGGCCGTCAAAGCGACCACCCCCAGAGCACCGGCACCGCGGCGCTGATCACCCAGCAGGGAGGGAGCAATGGCTTGGTATCTGGTGTTCTGGCGTAACCGCTCCACTTCCACGGTGGTGCCGGCCGCTAGCGCCAGCCAGGCCCGCTCCCATGCCCGCGCCAAACAAAAGCGTGGTTACGGGGCGATCGTTGCTGCACGCCGCGCCAACGCCCAAGACGCTGGCCTGATCAGGAAAGGGACCTGGGTGCGCCGCCGCCGCGATGGCAGCAGCCCCCAGTTCGGCTCTGCTCGCTCCAAGGCCAGGGCCCGGCGTCAGCGGAGCAGCTACAGGCATTGGTTGTGAGGCCCGGCCACCAAGCGGCAGCCGGGCCTGAGCCCGAGGGCTCAGCAGACCGAAACGGTGCAGCCGGGGGTGCCCTGCAGCTTGCGTGCAAAGGCAAAGGCCTTCTCAGCAGGAATCAGCCGCATCTTTTTGACGGGCTTACCGCGGCGGCCAAAGAACTCGACCTCACAGGGAGTGGAGCCGAGCTTCTGAACGCCGGGCTGATAGCGGTGAACCACAAGCAGGCGGACTTCACAGACGGGGCCTTGGGGAGTGGCCATGGCTGGGGTGGTGCGGAGAACACCGACCAAGCGCCCCAAAGGTGAGCACTAGCCAGGGGCGAGCATAGCGAGCCTTGCGTCAGCCCTTGCTGGTGCGAGCCGTAGGGGCATGCTGCGGAGGGGTTTCGCAACGCCCGGCCAGCCAGCGCCCGGTGGCCCTGCTGAAAGACCCGTGCTGCCTCCTCACCGCGTCCGGTGCATAGGCCTGCTTGCATCCTTTGGCGATCGAGGACTGCCAAGCGGCCCGTTCTGAGCTGATGTGGCCTGCCGTGTAGCGGCACCCTGCGGCCCGCTCTGCTGCAACCCCGGCAAGCTTTCGTCTGTTGCATGGGGCCTTATCTGCCTTTTGGTCTGGCATGACGGTGAGGCCTTCCCTGCTGCTGCTCACACCGGCCGGGGCCGCGTAGCCCGAGCAGGCGCGATAGGCGTAGCGGCAAAGGGCTTGGCTGTATGCAGGCCAACCAGTCAGGCCACCAGCCAAAGGCCGCCGCGTAATCCCCGAGCAGGCGCGAGTGGGTGTGGAATAGGCCTCCAGCGGGCCTGGGCCCTAGACAGCCCAGCGCAGGGGCTGCTCCCAGGCTTCCTCTGGGCAGATCAGATCCCAGCAGCAGGCAATCGGCTCGGGCAAAGAGAACAGCACCAGCTGCCGAGCTGCTGTGGTGGCTGGGCCGGCCTTGCGCTGCCTGGTGCCGCTGGAGCGGAGCAGGGTGGAGGTGGCTTGCATCGCAGGAAGGAGAAAAAACGCCCCCACTCGCGCCCATCAAGCCGCTGGGTCAAGGCCGCCAGCAGGGCGCTCGCCTTGGCCTTGACCCTGCGGCGCTGCCAGCCCGTCAGGCTGCTGGCGCTTGGGCGAATCATCGGGGAAGTGCTCTCCCCTGCGTTGCACCACGGCTGACCCTGAACTCAAGCAATCCAACAGGGGGGAGAAAGCCGGGATTAGGCCCCCGGCCGGGCTTGAGCCTGTGGCTCCTAGGCCAGAGCGTGCCGCTTGGCTTCTAGCTCGCAGCGCAGCACCAGCAACTCATGCTGGGCCAGCAGCCGCTGATCGAGCTCATCAACGCGCGCCAGACACTTGCGGATGGCGGGCAGGACCTCCTCTTCCAGGCGGGTGATCTCCTCCTCTCCATAGGGCTGCTCGCTCCAGGTGCGGCGTAGCGGCAGATCACGCCGCAGCATCAGTACCACCTCGATGGAACGGAGGGTGGATTCGAGCAGTAGGAACGGATCTTCTTCTGGACGGCAGAACGGTGAGGCGGCAGCTGAAAGAGAAACCATGATCTTCTGCGCCATTGAGCGCAGCGACGGGACTTCCCGAAGCGGAGGCATGACGCAGGAATGCCTCAGACTGAGGAAGCCCGGAGCAAGCCACTGGTGGGCAACGCAAGAGTTCTGGACCTGGGCCTGTTTGGGGTGCAGCGGAATCCCTGAGCAGGCGCGAGTGGGTGGAGCAAGGTCGGATGTGCAGCCTGTTCAGCGCAGAGCTGGAATCCCAGAGCGGGAGCGAACGGGTGGAAGCTCGGAGCGATCAAACACCCAAATTTCGGTTGTTTGAGTCGGCTTGCTTCCCTGACTAACCCAGCTCAGATCTTCCGCAAACGCGGCTTGCCAAGGTGATGCACCGCATGGACCACCACGCCAAACAGCCCTGAGCGATCAAAGACCTCCAGGTCCAAAGGAATTGCTACTTCTCCTGGCCGCACCGGTTCAAGTAACCACTGCTCCCCCTGCCGCAACAGCGGCCGCATCAAGAAGCTGCCCTGGTGGGCAACGACGACGACATGGCCGGAGCACGGTTCCACACTGCGGTCGATCACCATCAGGTCGCCGTCCTTGATTCCGTGCTGGCGCATGCCATTGCCGCTGGCCCGCATGTAGAAGGTGCAGACCGGGTTGGGAATCAGGGCGGCATGGAGATCCAAGCCCTCACCCAATGAACCCAAGCAGAAGGGCACAGGCTCGCCAATAGGCAGGTCGGCCAAAATCAAACCAGCAGCGGCAGCAGTACAGCTGTTCTACTCCTGGTGAGGCGGGTTGGGCTGGCTCAGCTGCCTGCTTCTGGCCAGGGCAGCAGCTTCATATCCCCCACCTTGTTCCAGGTTTTGCATTTGGGATCAGCCAGCCGGTAGGTGGCGTTGCCGTCTGGCCCGTTCTTGGTGACGACCAGGACCGGTGCACCAGGCCAGCCGATCCGCCAAAGCTGCTCACCATCGGCCAACACAATCAAATCGCCGGTGGCAGGGTGCTTGAGGTCTTGGGCCATCGCTGCACCGTAGAAACCCACAGGCGATTGGCTGCCAAGCCGCAGCCCGCTCCGGCGCGAGCTGAACAAGGACAACCCCAGGTCGATTGCTCGATGGATCGTCTGCTGGGTGGCTCAGTTTTCGATGTCGCCTGAAAGCCGCTAGGCGCACCTCACGGTGCGACTCCGGCATGGCGCTGATCTCGAGCTGCTAGGCAGCAGCGCGGACTGACATCCATTCCCAGTGCTTGCGCCGGTGCTTTTGATGGCCGCGGTTGTGCCATTGGTTGCGCGGCCCTGTCGCCTTCTGCGCTGGCGGAGCGGGCCGGCCCGATCAGGCTGGTGGGCAGCACTTTCAGCTAACGCCATGCTCCGCATCCACGGCGATCGCAACAGCCTGCTGGCGGCCCTTGCTGCCCACTGGGTCGACCAGCAACTGCAGATACCGCCGCCGCTCAAGCCGCAGGTGCGGCCGATCCGCCGCCTGCCAGGGCCGCTGCGCTGAACGGCCCCTGGCAGCAGTGACTGTGGAGGAGGGCCTCAGCCCGCCCCCGCCAGCTGCTGCCGCAGAGCCTCAAGAGCTTTCTTCTGGGCCCGCTGCGCCGCTAGGCGCACCTCACGGTGCGACACCGACATGGCGCTGATTTGCAGCTGCTCTGCTGCAGCTCTCAGCGATAGGCCCTCAAGGACGGTGAGCCTCAGGGCCGTGGCTTGAGCTGCAGGCAGCTGCTCTACTAGCTGCTCCAGCGCCAGATCATCAGCGGGGCTGGATGCTTCTTGCTCAGGGCTGGCCAGCTGATCGAGCAGGCACGGCTCGCCAGCGGCGTGGCCATCAAGGCTGATGTGACCCAAAGGGCACTGACCCTGCTCATGCACCCGGCGTGGAATGCGCACCAGCCGCACCCGATCGCGCAGGTGATGCTGCAAGGCACCTGAGATGCAGCGGCGCAGATAGGGCTCAGCTGGCTCGCCTGCTTTGCAGCGCAGCACTGAACGGAGCAGGGCTTCTCTGGCTACCTGGATCAGATCCTCGCGCTCGACCAAAGGGAAGAAGCGGCGGGCTACTGCTGAGGCACCTATATCAGCGGCAAGGCGGTGCACCAAGGCCTTGCCGGGGCGCTGAGATTAAAGCAACAGGGTGTTTCTGATAAAATGTATCAATCGTTGTAGTGAGACGAAGGCTGCTACTAAAAAATTGAAAGTACACAGCGACAAAGTAATGAGTTCAGAGGTGATGGCTAGCTGTGGTAGCGCGGTTTGCTTGAGCATCTACCAGCTCAAGCAAAAGGTCCTCCCGACTCGATAACGGAGAGGCTCAGTAACCAGCAGAATAGTCAACAAGACTGTACAGCTATGTGTATTCAGGCAGCCTTTACGAAAACCGCCGCAGGCTTAGCCAGAGCAGGACAGAGCGGTTTTATTGCCAGGAAAAAGGTCGAAGAATCCGAACGCATGGTTGGTCCAGAGCTAATGGTGTAGGCGTAACGGTTGCAATTGCTACCCAAACAGCTCAGCCGGATCTATACGGTCGACGAGTGTCAAGCACCTCGATTCGATGCCATCCGCCCTGCTAAACGTTCGGCTGATCCCCCTGACCATGCTTGTTGCCTGTGGATTGGTGGTGGCCCTGCCCCAGACAGCAGAAGCCCACCCCGATCATCACCATCCCACTCAACAGGGAGACCGCCATGGCAACCAAACCGGAACTCAGCACCATCAACACTGAGAACGTCGTGAGTTGGCGAGTCAATCCCAATTCTGGTAACCATCGCGACCATATCTACTAATCATATGCTTCACAATTGAAAAGCGGATTAAGAGTTCTAGGGTTCCGGCCTATCACTAGGTGCCTGGTCCAAGAGAGCTCTACCGGCTATGGCCGGGGCACGGAGGGATAAAAGCCCGGGAGGCCGCAATCACTCCTATTCCTTGCTCATCCATGAGTTCTCCAGAGAACGCGTCAGGCGACTTCGAGCGCTTGCATCCATCCGAAGGAATGCGTGCCCTCGAGAAAGAGCGTGCATTGCCGCTCACTGGCTGGCAGCAGGAAGTTGATCAAGGCCTTCGCTATGGGCTTGAGGCAGCTGAGAGCATCATTGACAGGCGCATTTCTACCTTTTCGCGTGGTGAACTGCCTCATTACGCGGGCATCAACACGTTTATGAAGGCTCCTTACATTGAGGACGTCAATCGCGTCGGTGAATTCAATGTGGCGGTAGTGGGTGTTCCTCATGACTGCGGCACTACTTATAGACCTGGTACCCGCTTTGGACCTCAAGGCATACGTCGTATTTCGGCTCTTTATACGCCCTACAACTACGAAATGGGCGTCGACCTGCGCGAGCAGATTACTCTATGCGACGTTGGCGACATCTTTACAATACCCGCCAATAACGAGAAGAGCTTTGATCAGATATCTAAGGGTATAGCCCACGTCTTTTCCAGTGGTGCTTTCCCAATCATCCTTGGTGGTGACCACTCAATTGGCTTCCCCACTCTGCGTGGAATTTGCCGGCACCTGGGTGACAAGAAGGTTGGCATCATTCATTTCGATCGCCACGTCGACACCCAAGAGATCGATCTTGATGAACGCATGCATACATGTCCCTGGTTTCATGCCACCAATATGGCTAATGCACCTGCCGAGAACTTAGTGCAGCTGGGTATCGGTGGATGGCAAGTACCACGTGAGGGCGTCAAGATTTGCCGCGAGCGTGGCACCAACGTACTCACGGTTACCGATATTTGTGAAATGGGCCTAGAAGCTGCCGCAAAGTTTGCAATTGAGCGTGCTACAGATGGTACCGACTGCGTCTATATCTCCTTCGATATTGACTGCATTGATGCAGGCTTTGTACCCGGTACAGGCTGGCCAGAGCCCGGAGGCTTGCTTCCAAGGGAAGCCCTGAAATTGCTTGAATTGATTGTACGCAATGTGCCTGTATGTGGCCTGGAGGTTGTGGAAGTATCGCCGCCCTATGACATCAGCGACATGACTTCATTGATGGCTTGCCGAGTGGTCTGTGACACCATGGGTCATTTAGTGGTAAGCGGGCAACTGCCCCGAAAAGAGAAGCCGAGTTGGATAAGCGAAGAATGCAATATGCACGTCGACAAGAGGTGGAGATAGGCAAATGCATGAAGTTGACATGACGAAATGCCTACTACTCTCCATGTCCGAATGGCGGCAGCAGCACGCACCTGCATCTCCAACAGTTGAACGCGTCCACTTACAGGTTGGTGCCTTCACCTGCGTTGAACCAGCACAGCTTGTCAGTACCTGGCGGATTGCTGTCAATGGCAGTTGGCTCGACGGGGCCGAGCTGGCCATCGAAATTATTCCGCTGCTTGGGCGCTGTCTGGTCTGCAACAGCACATACAGCCCTACACCCGAACAGGCCTACCGCTCTCCCTGTTGCGATCACCCGATGGAAGAGATAGTCAGTGGCCGAGAATTGCGAATCCGTTCCGTGGATTACGTGCTAACTGCAACAACACCAAGCCCACACATTGTCAACGCAGTCGCGTCCTGATCTGTCATGCACATGCCCCTAGAAGACAAACTTGGTCTCAACTTGCTGGCTGCAAACCAGCATCAAGCCGAGCACAATCGTACCCATTTTGATGAATGGCAGCTGCTTTGCCTCAATGTGATGAGCAGCCCTGGTTCCGGTAAGACCTCCTTGCTGGAGCGCAGCCTGCCGTCCTTGTCTGCGGATCTACAGATGGCTGTCCTAGAGGGTGATATGACCACCCAGCTTGACGCAGAGCGTCTCGAAGCAGTTGGCATTCCGGTAGTAGCAATCACCACGGGTAGAGCCTGCCATCTGGATGCAGCGATGGTGAGTGGCGGCCTCAAGTTGCTTCGTCAGCGGCTCGATCCAGCAGGACTAGATCTGTTGTGGGTTGAGAATGTAGGCAACTTGGTTTGCCCCGCTGAATTCGAGGTAGGTGAACATCGCAAAGTGGCTCTGCTCAGCGTTACCGAGGGCGAGGACAAACCTCTCAAATATCCGGTGATGTTCCGCGAAGCGGACTGCGTGCTGATCACCAAGATTGACCTGCTCCCCTATCTGCCAGTCGACATTGAGCGGATTGAAGAACATATTCGCGCCGTCAATCCGCGTTGTGTCGTGATCCGGGTGTCAGCCACCAGCGGGGAAGGGCTGGAAGACTGGCATACCTGGCTGCGCCAGGAGCGGGCCCTCAACCTGACGGCTCAGCAGCAGGTCACCTGCCAGCCCGAAGCGCTGGTGGCGGGAGGGGAGCGATGACCCCCACGCTGATCGAACCAAACTTGTCGCAGGCCACCTCTGCTGCCCAACTCAAGGCGGACCTGATCGCCCGGGGCGTGCGCTACGCCCTTGCCAGCTTCGTGGATCTGCACGGCGTTTGCAAAGCCAAGGCGGTGCCGATCGACCACCTGGAATCGATGGCCCGGGGCTCCGAGCTGTTCACAGGAGCGGCCCTCGACGGGGTACCTCAGGAGATCAGCGACGACGAGGTGGCCGCGCTGCCCGATCTCTCCTCCGCCACGGTGCTGCCATGGAAGCCCGATACGGTCTGGTTCGCGAGCAACCTGCAGCTGGGGGGCAGCCCCTTTGACGCCTGCAGCCGCACCATCCTCAGCAGGGTGCAGGATCAGGCGGCCGCCCTGGGATTGCGCTTCAACCTCGGCATCGAAACCGAGTTCTTCGCCCTGCGCCGTGGCGAAAACGGTGAGCTGATGCCTGCCAGCACCGGCGACACCCTCGCCAAGCCCTGCTACGACCTTCGCGGGCTGCTCGACAACTTCGTTTGGCTGGATGAACTGGTGCAGGCCATGAACAGCCTGGGCTGGGGCGTGTATTCCTTCGACCACGAGGACGGCAACGGTCAGTTCGAAACGGATTTCGGCTACGCCGATGGCCTTGTCACTGCCGACCGGGTCACATTCTTCCGCCTGATGGCCCGGGAGATCTGCCGCAAACACGGCCTTATCGCCAGCTTCATGCCCAAGCCCTTCGCCAATCGCACCGGCAGCGGCGCCCACTTCAACATGTCGCTGGCAGATCTTGAGAGCGGCACCAACCTGTTCAGCCCTGCCGGCGAAAGGGCTGGTTGGGTGAGTGAGCTTGGGCGCCAATTCATTGCAGGCATCCTTCGCCATGCACCAGCGATCTGTGCAGTGATCGCCCCCACCGTCAATAGCTACAAGCGGCTGGTGATACAGGGAAGCATGAGCGGCTTCACCTGGGCACCGGTGTTCATTTGCTATGGCAACAACAACCGCACCAACATGCTGCGCATCCCGGGGGCGGGCAGTCGAGTGGAGTGCCGTGCTGCCGACAGTGCCTGTAATCCTTACCTGGCGGCAGCAATGCTTCTTGCTGCTGGGTTGGAGGGGATTCGTGAGGGCCTAGACCCCGGCGAGCCCATTCTCGTAAATGCTTACCAGCTAAGCGAGGAGGAACTTTCCAAACGGAGAATCACCACCCTGCCCCGCACTCTCGGCGAGGCGATTGAGGCCTTTGCTGCTGACCCTTTGTCCCGCCAAGTATTTGGCGACGCTATGGCCAGTGCCTATGTGGCCTTCAAACGCGACGAATGGAGCAGTTACCACGGCGCGATCTCCGACTGGGAGACCAAGCGCTACTTGGAGCTGTTCTGAACAGTTGACCCCTTTTCATTCACACCATATTAAAAATGACTGTCCCAAAGAAGCTGAATTCGCGCTTGCTGACCAGCTTGCTCTTGACTGGCCTAGCCGTTGCAGGCCTCAGCGCCTGCAAAAGTCCTAGCGCCGACGCTCCAGTCCGTATCGGCTACAGCGCCTGGCCTGGCTGGATTCCTTGGAAGGTCACCGAGGACAAGGGTCTATTCACCCAGGCTGGCGTTCCAGTGAACCTGCAGTGGTTTGACGGCTACCTGGATTCAATTAACGCCCTCAACGCTGGCCAGCTTGATTGCAACAGTCAGACCCTCGGAGACACAATTAGCTCGATTGCCGGTGGAGCCGACTTACAGGTTGTTCTGACCAATGATTACTCCACTGGCAACGACCAGATCATTGCCGCACCCGGCATTAAGAGCGTCGCCGACCTTAAGGGCAAGCGTGTTGCAGCTGAAGAGGGCACCGTTGATCACTACTTATTGCTACTGGGTCTAAAGAAGGCTGGGCTGAGCGCTGAGGACATCACCTTTGTACCCCTCGAGACTGGTGCTGCTTCAGCTGCCTTCGTCGCCGGGAAGGTTGATGCTGTTGGTGTATTCGCCCCCTTTACAACACAAGCCCTGAAGCGTGAGGGCAGTACCACCCTGTTCTCTTCGAAGGATTTCCCTGGAGCCATCAGCGACCACCTCGTTTGCCGCAGTGCATTTGTTGCTGAAAACCCTGAAAAGGTCCAGAAAGTAGTTAACGCCTGGTTCAAAACTCTCAACTCTATTAAAGCGGAGCCTGCAGCCAGCCTAACAATTTTGGCCCAAAGGGCTGGTGTAAGCGAACCGGAATACCAGGCCTACGAAGCCGGAACTACTCTTCTAGACCTGCAACAGAATGTGCAGGTGTTCAAACCTGGCAGCACAATGGAGTCGCTGCCCTATGCGGCCCAAAAGATCAGCGGCTTCCTGCAGGAGCTTGGCCTGGCCAAGACACCACCGAAGCTAGATGACCTGCTCCAGCCACAGTTTGTGAATGCAGTGCCGTGATGGGACAGTCCTGGCTCAGGCATCCCTGGGTTCTTGGTAGCGCCGGCGTTGCATTTGTGGTTTTCCTTTGGTGGGCCATCACCGCCACCGGTGCAGTCGACAGTCTCTTCCTGCCCAGTCCGACTGCGGTCTGGGCAGCTGGTCAACAGCAGGTCCAAACGGGTCTGCTGTGGAAAGACTTGACGGCCAGCGTGGGACGGGTGTTCGGCGGTTTTGCCCTATCGGCGATCGTGGCCTTGCCCCTTGGCATGGCCATGGGTACCAGCAGGGTGATCTGTCGCCTACTTGAGCCACTGGTTGGATTACTCCGCTACATGCCGGCACCAGCATTTATTCCCCTGCTGATTATTTACTTTGGCTTGGGAGAACTTCCGAAAGTCCTGCTGATTTTCATAGGCACGCTGTTTTTCAACACGCTTATGATCATGGACGCGGTGAAATTCGTACCCAACGAGCTGATTGAAACTGCTCTCACCCTCGGCGGCCGTCAGCCTCAAGTGCTCATCCGAGTTATCGCGCCATGTATAGCTCCTCAGGTAATAGATGCCTACCGGATCAACATGGCATCCGCTTGGAATCTAGTTATTGTTGCCGAACTGGTAGCAGCCACAGAAGGTCTTGGCAAGCGCATTTCTCTTGCCCAACGATTCCTGCGCACTGATGAAATATTTCTGGGGCTTATCTTGATAGGCCTGATAGGACTGCTTATTGACCTGGGCTTCCGATTGCTGTTGCGCCGCAGCTGCAGCTGGGCCAATTGATCCCCCCTCCAATCATGCATCTACAAGTCGATAATGTCTCCAAAACATTCGGCGCAGGACGCAGCTCTAAATTGGTGCTTGATGGTATTAACTTTACTGTCAAGGCGGGTGAGTTTGTTGCATTAGTTGGTAGCTCTGGATCTGGAAAGTCGACAATCATGCGGTTGGTTGCAGGTCTAGATCGTCCAACTGCAGGCGAAATACTGGTTAATGGAGTTCCGGTTCGCGCTCCTGGCTCCGACCGGGGCATGGTGTTTCAGAAATACAGCCTCTACCCCTGGCTCTCGGCGGCAAAGAACGTAGCCTTTGGTATGAAGCTGCAAGGACGCAGTGAACGCGATATCCGTGAACGCACGGCCTATTTCCTTGAGGTGGTTGGATTGGCTGATGCTGGGCGCCGCATGCCAAGGGAACTTTCTGGTGGAATGCAGCAGCGGGTCGCAATCGCGCGGGCATTAGCTGCCGAACCACAAATGCTCCTGCTAGACGAACCCTTCGGAGCTCTTGACATCCAGATCAGAGAATCGATGCAGGAGTTCCTTCATCAGCTTTGGCAACGTACTGGCCTGACGGCACTGTTGATCACCCACGATCTAGAGGAAGCATTACTACTTGCGAATCAAGTTTATATCCTGGCTCCTCGACCTGGCCGGATCGTGCGCAGCGTGACTGTTGATCTGGAGCCATCGCCGATGGCGCACCTGAGGGTGTCGCGGCCATTCCTGGAACTCCGTGAAGAGTTGGCCCAGTACCTGCGCTCTTTTGATTCAGCCATGGTGGCCTGACCTGCAGCAATCGATGCAAACAGCCCAGTTCTTACCAGCCTGGCTCTATTGCGAGCCCTACATCGCTGAGCTCGAATACGAGCTCTACGCCAAACGCTGCTGGCATCCAATAGCCGCTTGTAGTGAACTCAGAGCTGGACAGGCCTTGGCACTTGAGTTGCTAGGGGTGCCACTTCTGCTGACTCGTCCGGAGGCCGGAGAGATCCGGGTGTTTCTCAACCGCTGCCCCCACAGGGGTGTGGCCCTTCTTGACACGGATCGATCCGCCCGTGACTGCCGGCGTTTGGTCTGCCCTTATCACGGCTGGACTTACGACCTCTACGGCCGACTGCGAGCAGCGGCCCGAGAGGGCGACTTTCTGGAACCCTTCCACCGCAGCGATTGGCCCCTTAAGGAGCTTCGCTGCAAGGAAGAAGGTCCCTTGATCTGGGTGGCTCTGGGGGACGATCCACTACCGCTGGAGCAGCAGCTTGATCTAGTAATTAGCGAAGCTGGCAACCTCTGGCGACAGCCCCGCAAGTTGCTTGCTCGCAGGCGGCTTCCCCTGGCCTGCAACTGGAAGCTGGCCCACGACAACACCCTCGACGATTACCACGTAGCCATTGCCCATCCGACGACCCTGCACCGTGAACAGGGTCCGGTCCGCGCCTACCGCCACGTTCTCAGTCGCCATGGATCGCTGCTTGCCACCCCAACAGGAGAGAAGGGCACCTTCTTTACCTTTGGCCTAGTTCCCTGGACCCATCTGCTGCTCTGGCCCGACGGCCGGCTGGCTGTTCTCCATGTTGTGCCGGAGCTTGGCCCCGCCACACGGGACCCTCAGGCCCTGTCGCGGAGCCAGATGGAGGTTTGGCTGCTTAGCCCGGTGCCCAGCCCTGCACTGAATGCGGAGCCCCCCTTGGAGCAAATTGCAGATGCAGCTCCTGGGAGAGCGGAGTTGGAGATGGCGGAGTTGTGGATGGCAGAGATGCTGCGTTTTTTGGAGGAAGACCGATGCCTGGTGGAGGCAACCCAGCGCGGGTATCGCAGCGGCCTGGAACCAGGTCCGGCCCATCGACTCGAGCAGCGCATATTGCAGTGGCAAACCCTCTACGCCGAGTGGATGGATCTCGAGTCGCCGCTAGCCAAGGCCCCACCACGCAGCCAGGAAGCCATCGCCGCGTTGATCTCCAGCAAATCGGCCACCGGCTGAGCCGTGAACGGCAGGGTGGGCAAATAGCCATCCGGGCCGAATTCAGGTGTGATCGTGAATGGCCCGCAGCTCGCGGCCGAACGCTGCAGGCCAAACAGCCGCCAGCAGCGTCGATGGGCTTCCAATGCTTCGGCCCACTCTGGTGCAAACGGATGACCCACCGAAGGAGCCTGGGCATGGCCCACCCGAGCATGGATGTGGTCGACGCGTGACGCTATCGCCCGCACCGGCTCCAACTCTGGAGTCATTAGGCGTTCGGCTACAGCACACCAATGGCTAATGTCCGCCGTCAGCCGAAGGCCAGGAAACTCCTCAAGGAAAGAGGTCATCGTCCAAGGGTTGAAGAAACTGCGGGAACGATGGGTCTCAAAACTCACCGGCAGTGGACATGACGCCGCCAGCTCGAGGGCCCGGCTCCAGAAATAAAGCTGCTCCGGCCAGGCCCAGCTGTCGCCACCGGTAACCACGGTGATGCGCAGCGGATCGAGATCTGGTGCCTGTTGCAGCAGGTGCTCCAACTCAGCCAAGTGCTCAGCCGGGGAACAGTTCAGTCGGGGGACGTAGTCTCCGCCGGTAAAGAGTTCCAGCACTAGTGCCATTCCGGCCTCAGCAAGGGCTTCGCGCACCTCGCCAGCAGACCTCTCAGACACGGCAGGGTGCTTGAGATTGGCCTCTAAACCGTCGAATCCATGGCGGAGGGCCTGAACCAGGGCCTGGTCGATGTTCCCTGTGAAGCCCCAAAGGCTGTGGAACAGCTTGGGAATGGCGGGAGCTGAGTCGATGGAAGGGTGAACAAATTTGGTTCTGCTCACCGGTCCAAGGTGAATTCTTCAGGCTGGATGCCCAGATACACCGCCTCTTTGAACAGGGCTCGCTTTGCCTCGACGTCCGATTGGCGTTCCGCTTGTTGGTATCGGCTCCGCAATGAGTCGATCAGCGCCTGCCGGCGTGGATCGTTGGACACCATGAGAGAAGTGCTACAGCACACCAATTATTGAGCCGATCGGAGCTCTTTGAAGCGATGCACCACCTTCTGGTGGTGTTTGCCTAGTTTTGGTTGCTCGAAAACGATTCCAACCAGACCTCGGAAACCCCAGTCATAAATAAGCACCGGAATGGAGTCGAAGGATTCAGCGCTCGTCCAAGAGCTCTACCACGATGTGCTTAACAGAGAAAGAACGTTGGCGCTATGAGTCACAGATAATTCACCTTGCCTTCCGAAACAGGGGCAAACTTTCTGGTAAGGGGTTCCTGCGTCTCTTCCTCTGCCTCCTGAGCGCTGAAGCTCAGGCCACCAGCTGCTGGTGTTGCACAAGGAAGGCCTCAATCCATTCGTGATGGCGGCGCTGGCAGATCCGATCAGCAATTGAGAGTGCATCTGGCGGCACCTGGAACCGCTTGCGGAATGCCTTGGTGAGTCCTTCCAGTGCCGGGCGTGGCAGGGAGCGAATTGTGCTGTGTAGCTGGTGAATCGTGCCTGGATCAAGCGGGTCAAGGCTTGGGTCTACCTCTGGCTGCGCGGGTGATTGGAGCTGGCGCCCAGGCGCCACTTCTGCTGGCCTGCTGCTGGGGTTGGCTTTGGAGGCCGGAGTGGCTGAGCTGGTGACCTCTCGCTGCTGCTTGTCGTAGAGCGCCAGACCAAAGGGATTGCCAAAGGTCATCAGGGCTCGCTTCATGGCGTCGGTTTCGGCCTCCTTGAGGGCGGATTCATGGGCCTGGCCCAGGTCGGCGTCGATGCCGTGGCCGGCGCCGCTGCCTTCTCGGATCACCTCGCCGACGCTGATGCGCACCCGGGCGGTGTATGTGACACCCCAGCCGGCACGGTTGCTGCTGCCCAGGGTGCGCTCCCGCTCAGAGACGCACTGCACGGCGATGGTCTCGCGCTGCCAGCCGTCAAAGCCAAAGATGCGATTGGCTTCTGCGATGGCCTGCCAACCCTCCAGGTAGGCCAGGGAGCGGCCGGCCTGGCTGCGGGTTTGGACCTTGGCGCGATCGAGAGGAGCGGAAAGGGCAGCGATCTGCTCGGTGGAGAAGACAGCGGTGGTCATGGGAATACTGAGATGTGAGAGGTGATTTGGGTGGGAGGGGTATGGGCCCGCCCCTGAAACGGACCCACGTAACGGGAGGCTCTGCCCCCTCAGTGGATGCGCCAGCTGCGGCGGTTGAGCAGCTGGGCGCCGGTGATCTGGCGGCCAGCCTTGAGGGCTTCCTTGATGGCGTTCTTGTCGGGCTTGCTGGTGGTGGAGAAAGTGAGCCACTCGGCATCGAGGGCCTGTTCGTCGTCGATCACAACGGCGGATGATTTGCGGCTGCTGAGCTCGTGATCCGGGAAGGAGAAGCGCGTAGCTGCCGGCTGCAGCTGGGTGAGGACAAAGATCAGCGATTCCTCCAGGGCATCAGCCCGGCCTGCATCACTACGTGCCAGGTCGGCGAGGCGCTTGGCCTGCTGCTGGCGGTAGGCGGCTTGGCCGCGCAGGTGCTCGATCACCCAGCAGGTGGCATCGGCCTTAGCGGCGAGGGCCTGCTTATTGCCCTCTTCTGCAAGTAGGGCTGCCTCCAGCTCGGAGAGGGCCAGAGAGCGCTGCTCGGGATCATCAGCTTCCAGTTGCTCGGCTAGCTGGCTGATGGCGGTGGTGAGCTCCTGGGCCTCGCTGCCCAGCTGCCAGAGGGAACCCGATCGCTGCAGGGAGCAGGCAGGACCTGCCGCGGAAGGAGCCGAATCGACGACAGGAACACCGGTGGGAATAGGGGTGAGAACAGCCATGACGGTGATAAGGGGATGGGTGGGTATGGAAAGAACGGAACGGAGCGCCAGGGGCGCGAAAGGCTTGGGCTGGTGGATCAGGAGCAGCCGGCTCCAACAGGCGCGGCCCAGAGCCCGGCTGCAGCACTGACCTCGACCACCGAGATCGGCACTGGGGAACGCGAGGCCATGCGACGGGCCTGCTGCACCAGCGAGGCGGTGCCTGGGCCGCCGGGGAAGGCCACCACCAGCACCGAAGCAAGCGAGCCCGGGGAGGTGTGGGCCTCGGCTCTGGCAATGGCCTGCTCGAGTAGCTCCCGATTACGGATTGGCCCAGCGGCCCGCCCATGGAGCTGCCATTGAGCTGGCATCACCAGAGCTGACCAACCCAGCTGCTGGGCAGCGCGGCCAATGGCGGCATCAGCTCCGCGGGCACCGCCGTGGAGCAACAGGTGAACAAGGCGGCCACTGCTGCGGGCGAGGAGCTCAGCAGCAACCCGCTGCTGGGGCCAGGCCAGATCACGGCCACCACCGGCTGCGATCACAAGCGAGTGGGATGGGGCTATTTCAGGGCTAGATGAGAGATAAAGATCCATGAATCAGCTGCCAGAGGTGACAACTGATCGGGGCAACACACCGCAAATAAAAGAGCGGCAGTGCTGGCGAGATCAGGGAATTGGATTACCGCAGGCGATGGGCTAGGGGCCTTTGGTGCAGCCCATATTCTAGCAGTACAAGTGCACTTGTGAACTGGTAGAACCACTGCAGGGCAATTGATCTACGCAGGTAAAGCCCATGCCCAGCAGCCTCGGCTTACTAAGAACTAAGGCCACCAGATCCGCTCGAAATTGACCATTGCCCGCGCAGCCGCGCGAGGAGACCTGGAACCATCTCCTTCACCCATTAGCGCGGGCGAATGCCCGGCCACCGCAGCCGCGGGAGAGATGCCGGGCCCAATTGCCCCAGCACAGGCCAACCGAGGGCGGCGGCGGCTGTCTGACGTCAGCCACAGCTCAGCTGTGGCAAGTTCACGGCAGCCGCCGGCGACCGCAGCACTGCTGTGTTCTCTAGCGCTAGCTCCATTCCTTTGAGCGCTGCTGGGCTAGTCCCCTAACGCCACTGCCTTGCCCCCCGCTTTGCATCGCCCTGCAACGCAATCCTCTGGGTGCCAGTGCTTGATCTGGCGCACCTTGGTGTGCGTGGATGGACATTCTTGGGTAGCTGCACCGCAAGGTGGGGCCAGCAAAGCCGATGACGCCTGAGCTCGCTAACTGCGTACTTGAGGGACTCCTGCTGCTCCATGAGGAGCTGTCGCAGGACCCTGAGTCGCCTTGGTACGTAGGCACACCAGACCAGACGCAGGTACTGCATGACGAGCTCTGGATCTTGGCTGGAGAGCTCTACCCCCGCTCCAGTGCTGCTTTGGTAGATGCCTGGTACCGGGTTGGCCGCTCTGCGTTATTGCCGGTGAACTGCACCGGGGAGCTGTTCAGTAGCCGGCACCTCCAGCTGGTGGGCTGATTAGCTCTGCTACTGCTTGCTCCTCCCTGTCCAAGGCGCAGAGGAGTTCAGCTAGCAGGCGGCCTGCCAACCCTCGTCAGCGCTGCACCTCCCAGTAGTGCCAGCAGCAGGTTGAGGGTGGAATCAAAACCCATCTGCAGTTTCTCAAGCGTGCCGGGGCATACCTGACCAACTGGCCGGCCCGCCAATGCCCGCTGACCGCAGACCCCAGCAGCAAGTGAATAGATCAAAAGCTGGGTGCAGATCACTACCGCCAGGGTCTTAAAGACAAAGCGCTCACGATCAAAGGGGGGCTTACTGCCCTGCTGGGCAGGTGGCAGCAAGGGCGGCAGCTCATCGCTCATGGACCTGCTCGCTGGCTCTGTCCTCTCTCTGCTTACGGCTGGCAGGTGAGCAGCCAGCCGGTGCAATTGCCATCGGCTTCCCAGCGGGGCTGCCAGTTCTTCCAGCTGTAGTGCTGGCCTGCTCCGTTGGTATTGGCGGTGTAACCACCTGCCACTAGATCAGCTTCTCCGTTTGGGTCGTTGTGAATGGCGACCGCCTCGGTGAAACCGATCACCACACTCCAATGGCCACCGCCTGATGGAGCAGATACAGAACCGTGATGCAGCCAGCCCACGGCAACTGGCCGTCCCAGGTTGATCTGCTGCTCCAAAGCTGCTCGATCACCGTTGGTCGCGAAGTTGGCCGTCAGCCCCAGTGAGCGCAGCGCTGAGAGTTGGGCCTCTGCACTTGTGCTGTCGCCGTATTTGGCACGGATGACGTTGTACTCATCGTCAGAACTGACCTTGCCCCAGAAGCGGGCGAGCATGGCGCAGCTACTGGAGAAGCACTCGCGGTAGCCGGTGCCTGAGGCATTGTCGTTCTGGTTCTCCCAGGCCACCGTCAGGGGATTGGCATTGCCTGATGTCTCTGGAGCCGAGGGTGCCGATGAGAAGGTCTGCCGCCAGGGTGCGGCCTCGGTGAGGATCGCTGGATCAGCGCTGATGACGGCGAGCCGCAACTGCTCAATCCCCTCGAGTTGCTGGGGCTCTGCCTTCCAGGCATTCCAGAACTGCTGCCAGCGTTCAGCTGTGAACGGTGCCTGGGCGGCAGGAGAGGTTGTTGTCATGGCAGCAGAACAGTCCTTTGCTGTTGCCGTGCCAGACCAGCCCGCTAGACCTAATTTCGTGTACTAGAAGTTGGACGAGTGGGCTGCAGGTTGTCAGCTTTTAGGAGGCGCGCGAGCTTTAAGGCGATGCTTGATTGCCTAGAGGCCGGCGCCGCTATCCAAGAGGCCAGCAGCTGATCCATTGGCTTCTGCTTGGATGGTTTAGCCCCGTTCCTGCCAACGCTTGGGATCTTGGCGTCCATGGACCGCCAGGACAATGATTTCTGTGGCTTCCTTTCGGAAGTAGATCGCGTAGGGAAAGCGCTGCAGAATCACGCGCCGAATTGGCCCCTGCACTTCCGGGTAGCGAAATGGGTGAGCTTGGATTCGCTCAACGGCATCAACCAATGCCACTGAAAACAATGCACCAAGACCCTCCTGTTGTTGCTCGTACCAATCACGGCTGTCGATGACGTCCTGCCGTGCCTCAGGTAGGAACCTGAGCGACATGTTCATGCCAGACCCAAGTCCTGACGAACGACATCCCAGCTAACGGCGCGCTCTGGGTGCTGCTGATGCTCGGCCCAGCGCCGCTCAAGTTCAGTGGCTAGCCCAGCATCAACTGTGAGTGCTTGCTCCTGTTCGGTGGTCTCCAGGCTGTGCCAAAGCGCCATAGCCAGTTGGACCCGCTCAGGTCCTGGCAATTGCAGCAGCTCATCCAGCGTGCTGGCCCCCATGAGAATTCGGGCTTCTGTTAGCTCAACCGTAGCGGCACTGGCTCGGCAATAGCCCCTGACCTCCCTGGGGCTGCTGCCCCCTGTGCCATGGGCCTCACCCTGATCGAGGCAGCCAAAGACGAGAACCGGCTCGAGCACCTGGCCGCGCTCACAGGGGCGGGTGACATTGGTAGCGAGCCGCTGCTAAACGATCTTTGTGCTGGTGGGCTCGACTTAGCCGTTATCTCAATCAAGCGGTCTGATCAGCTGGTTGCAAGCTGTACGAGCACAGGCAAATCAGTCTGGATCGCACCCAAGACCACACGGTCGCTCACTTTGAGATATTCGTGGGCCAGAAGATTGCGGAAGTCGATGATCTGCCTTCCCTCAGGGATTGCAGCAAATAGCTGGGGATCACGCTGGGCAATCACTTTGAGTGCTTCACCGATGATAATGAATTCACGCTCGACAGATGAACGGATCAGGCGCGTGGCGCTGTAGGTGCTTTCATCGATGCCCGCAATCGCATCTTGGATTGCTGACGCGGCTTCCAAAATGTCGTTGAGGTAGGCACTGGAATCACGCTGCATAGATCTCTTGCTTGCTTGCTTCTATCGTTTGCTTGATGTAGGGGTTACGCACCGCATCAGACATCACCAAGTCAACGCGAGCAGCGAGATCCTGCCGTAGATCGTTCAGCAGAGCGAAGTAAGCCTTATAGAGACTGGAAGCATCGAGCGGCTGGAACTCGACAAGCAAATCGATGTCACTTTCACCAGGCCTGTAGTCCGCTCGAAGCACCGAGCCAAAGGCATGCAGCCTTGCCACGTGGTGGCGTCTACAGGCAGCAGTGATGGCCTCCAGTTGGGGCTGTGCAAAGGAAAGGCTCATGCACCCATTGTGCCCAGCTCAAGGCCTCTTTTGGATGCTGCCGATGCCCTTGCCCAGCGAGGCTCATGTTAAGAGCTTGCCAAGCTTTGCCAGAGGGCCATCGCCAGCTCCAATTGCGCAGTGCCTGGTAGCGCCGGCAGCTCAGCCAAGGTGATGGCTCCCATCAGCAAACCTGGCCGCCACGGACTTTGACCCTAGCGGTAGCTTCTCGGCCCAGATGGGCCCTCGGCAATAGCCCCTGACCTCCCCGGGGCGCTGCCCCCTATGCCATGGGCCTCACCTTGATCGAGGCAGCCAAATACGAAAACCGTCTTGAGCATCTAGCTGTGCTCAAGACGTTTTCAGAGGGCGAACTGCTCGCCCAGCTGCCGTTCATGAATATTGCCGGCAGCGGCCTGTTCTATTCCGCTGAACAGGAGCTGCCATCTGTTGGCTTTC
>NZ_JAGQCP010000043.1:0-20189 GCF_024346255.1 Cyanobium sp. BA5m-10
TACCGCGGCATCCTCACCCAGGTGCTGATCGCCTCCTTTGTGGTGCAGCTGTTCAGCCTGGCCAACCCCCTGCTGATTCAGGTGATCATCGACAAGGTGATCAACCAGCGCAGCCTCGATACCTTGCAGGTGCTGGGCTTTGCCTTGGTGGTGGTGACTTTGATGGAGGGTTTGATCGGAGCCCTGCGCACCTTCCTATTCAGCGAAACCACTAATCGCATCGACCTGCGCCTCGGCGCCGAGGTGATCGATCACCTGCTGAGGCTGCCGCTCAATTACTTCGACCGCCGCCCCGTGGGCGAACTCGGCACCCGTATCGCTGAGCTGGAGAAGATCCGTAATTTTCTCACCGGCCAAGCGCTCACCACCCTGCTCGATACGGCCTTCTCGGTGATCTATATCGCCGTGATGCTGATCTACAGCTGGCTGCTCACCTTGATCGCCCTGTGTGTGCTGCCGATTCAGATCGGCCTCACCGTGCTGGGGGCTCCCCTCTTCCGCCGTCAATACCGCGATGCGGCCCAGGAGAACGCCCGCACCCAGAGCCACCTAGTTGAGGTGCTCACCGGCATCCAGACGGTGAAGGCCCAGAACGTCGAGATGATCAGCCGCTGGAAGTGGCAAGACCTCTACGGCAAATACATCTCCCGCACCTTTGAAAAAACAATCACCGGTACGGCCCTTAACGAAACCTCCCAGGTGCTGCAGAAGCTCTCCCAGCTGCTGGTGCTCTGGGTGGGTGCCTCTTTGGTGCTTTCCGGCGACATGACCCTGGGCCAGTTGATCGCCTTCCGGATCATCTCCGGCTACGTCACCCAGCCTTTGCTGCGGCTCTCTTCGATCTGGCAGAGCATCCAGGAGCTCAAGGTTTCCTTTGAGCGCCTTGCCGATGTGGTCGACACCCCGGAGGAATCAGACGAGGCTGATAAGCAGAAGATTCCTCTGCCGCCCATCGCCGGCGAGGTGCGCTTTGACGACCTCTGCTTCTCCTTCACCCCCGGCGGGACCCAGGTGTTGCGTCACATCGACTTCACCATCGCCGCCGGCACCTTTGTGGGGGTGGTGGGTCAGAGCGGTAGCGGTAAGAGCACCCTCACCAAAATGCTGGCACGCCTCTATTCACCAGGTAGCGGCAGGATCCTGATCGACAACTACGACATCGACAAAGTTGAGCTTTACTCTCTGCGGCGCCAAATCGGCATCGTGCCCCAGGAGCCCCTGCTATTCACTGGCACGGTGGCAGAGAATATTGCCCTCACCGATCCCGATGCCAGCAGTGATGCGATCGTGCAGGCGGCACGTCTGGCCTGCGCCCACGATTTCATCATGGAGCTTCCTGCGGGCTACAGCAGCACTGTGGGAGAACGCGGCGCCGGCCTTTCCGGCGGCCAGCGGCAGCGGCTGGCCCTCGCCCGCACCCTGCTCTCCCAGCCCCGGCTGCTGGTGCTCGATGAAGCAACTAGCGCCCTCGACTACGACACCGAGCGCCGCGTTTGCGACAACTTGCTCGACAACCTCAAGCACTGCACCGTTTTCTTTATTACCCACCGGCTCTCCACCATCCGCCGCGCCGAGCTAATCGTGATGATGCACGAAGGAGCCATCGTGGAAACGGGCACCCACGATGAGTTGATGGAGCGCCGCGGTCGCTATTACGCCCTTTACCGCCAGCAGGAGGTCAACTGATGTCGATTGTGCGCCGCGCCCAAAACGCTATTGAGCGCCGGGTTCAGACCAGCCATGAGGAGATGGCGCTGCAGCAGTCGCGCTTTTTAGCGCGAGCTATCACCTGGGCCTTGCTGGGCACCACAGCTGCTGGCCTGGCCTGGCTTGCCTTAGCCAAAACCGACGAGGTGGTTGTCGCCTCTGGCAAGCTCCAGCCGATCGGCGATGTCAAAACCATCCAAATGCCGGTGGGCGGTGTTCTGGAAACCATGCTGGTCAAGGACGGTCAGCGAGTCAGCCAGGGCCAGGTGCTGCTGCGCCTCGACAACGAGGCCACCATCGACCGTCAGGCGAGTTTGCGTACCACCATCACCGCTAAGAAGGCCCAGCTGCGTCTCAAGGAGGTGGAGCTGGCTCGCTATCTCAACCTCAACGACACCGAGCAGACGGTGACGCGCCAGAACCTCGTGCTTGAAACCGAAATCCTGCAGCGGCTTGAGGGCCTCAAGGCAGTTGGGGCCTCTGCGGAGTTGCAGTATTTGCAACAGCGCAACAAGGTGCGTGAGGTGGATGGCGAGATCGCCAAGCTCAAGGTAGATCGCCTACGTCAAATTGCGATCATCGAGCAGGCTCTGGAGCAGATCAAAGGCGAGCTTGCCGATCTAGGCAGCAAGCTCACTGAGCTGCAGGTCAATATCCGCTACCAGGATGTGCGTTCCCCGGTGGATGGGGTGGTGTTTGATCTCAAGCCCACGGGCCCTGGCTTTGTTGCCCAAGGTAGTGAGCCGGTCATGAAGATTGTTCCCTTTGATGCGCTCCAGGCCAAGGTGGAGATTGAGAGCAGCGATATTGGTTTTGTGCGAGTTGGTCGCCCTGCCGATATCAGCATCGATTCCTTCCCTGCTACCGATTTCGGCGTGCTGCTTGGCAACGTTAAGGGCATTGGCTCCGATGCTTTGCCCCCAGATGAGCGCAATCAGACCTATCGCTTCCCAGCCACGATTGCACTCGATACTCAGCAGCTAAAGCTGAAATCTGGCAAGAGCCTGCCTTTGCAAGTGGGCATGTCACTTACGGCCAATATCAAGCTGCGCAAGGTAACTTACCTGCAACTTCTGCTTGGAGAATTTAAAGATAAAACAGACTCTCTTAAGCAAATCTAGTTAATTTCGGTTGCCAAGTTGGTTTGGTGAAATAGTCAGTCCTGATGAGCTTGGTTGGGCAGGCGCTGCTGGGCGGCCTCAATCAAGCCGCGAAATAGGGGGTGAGGCTTGCCGGGGCGGGAGAGAAATTCTGGGTGATATTGGCAGGCTGTGAAAAATGGGTGGCTCTGTAGTTCGATTAATTCAACTAAGCGGCCGTCTGGCGAGGTGCCGCTGATTGTGTAGCCCGATTCGATGAAGAGGCTGCGGTAAGCGTTGTTGAATTCGTAGCGGTGGCGGTGGCGTTCGTATACAACTTCGTCGCCATAAAGGCGATGAGCCATCGTGTCTGCAGCTAGCCGGCAGGGGTAAACGCCCAGTCGCATCGTGCCGCCCAGATCAACTACGTCCTGTTGCTCAGGCAGTAGGTGGATCACCGGATGGGGCGTGTCGGCATCAAGTTCGGCGCTGGTGGCACCGGCCAGGCCCGCCTGGTTGCGGGCCCACTCGATCACGGCGCACTGCATGCCTAGGCACAGGCCCAGGAAGGGCACCTGCTGTTCCCGTGCCCAGCGGATTGCAGCCACCTTGCCGTCCACACCGCGGTTGCCGAAGCCGCCGGGCACCACCACCGCATCCATGCCGGCCAGCAGGGCTTCTGCGCCCTGGCTTTCAAGCTGCTCGGCGCATACCCAGTGCAGATCAAGCGAAGCATCCCGATCCAGGCAGGCGTGGCGTAGGGCCTCCACCACCGATAGATAGGCGTCGTTGAGCTGCACGTACTTGCCCACCAGCGCCACCTTCACCGCCGGGCCGGGGTGGCGCAGTTTGGTTACCAGCTCCTGCCAGCGGGCCATGTCACTTTCAGCGTTGCTGAGCTGCAGCACATCGAGCACCTCGCGGCAGAGCCCCTCCTGCTCCATCGCCAGCGGCACCGCGTAGATGCTGTCGGCGTCTAGGGCTTGGATCACGGCCCGCTGCGGCACGCCGCAGAAGCCACCTATCTTGCGGCGCAGCTCGTCGCTCACGGGCCGGTCGCTACGGCACACCAGCACATCGGGCTGGATGCCGATTGAGCGCAACTCCTTCACCGAGTGCTGGGTGGGCTTGGTCTTGAGCTCGCCCGAAACGCCAATGAAGGGCAGCAGGGTGACGTGCACATAGGCCAGGTCTTGGCGGCCCACATCGCCCCGGAATTCGCGTATCGCCTCAAGAAACGGCAGCGATTCGATGTCGCCCACCGTGCCGCCGATCTCGCCAATCACCACGTCCGCATTGCTGTTGGCGGCTACCCGATGGATGCGCTCGCGGATTTCGCGGGTGATGTGGGGGATCACCTGCACGGTGCCGCCGTTGTAGTCGCCGCGGCGCTCCTTGTTGATCACCGACTGGTAAATCGAGCCAGTGGTCACGCTGTTGAGGCGCGACATGGCGGTATCGGTGAAGCGTTCGTAGTGACCCAGATCCAGATCGGTCTCGGCGCCGTCCTCGGTGACGAACACCTCACCATGTTGGTACGGGCTCATCGTGCCCGGGTCCACGTTCAGATACGGGTCGAGCTTGAGGATCGAAACGCTGTAGCCGCGGCTCTTGAGCAGGCGCCCCAGGCTGGCGGCCACGATGCCCTTGCCGATGCTCGACACCACGCCGCCGGTGACAAAGACGAACTTGCTCATATCCCGGTAGCTGACCCTTCAATGTACCGGGCCTTCCAAGGCTCCCTTGCGCCTGCGGGGCCTGGCTGGGTTCGGCGGTCACGCCCGCTGCGCGGGCAACACCGCGCTCACCGCAGCCAACCCCACAGGAGCCACATGCCTTCTTGGTGCCTGGTTCGGGTGTTGAAAGGCTCGGCCGGGCCTGCGGAGGCTCGCTGGTCTGCTGGTGCCGCTGCGGTGAGGCCGGTATGGCCCGCGCAGCGGGCGCCGACCGGCCGATCCCAGCGGCACCAGCGGATTACGCCTCCAGCAGGCTGCGCAGCATCCAGGCGGTCTTCTCGTGGATCTGCAGCCGCTGGGTGAGCAGGTCGGCGGTGGGTTGGTCGTTGGCCCCATCGGCGGTGACCATGACGCCGCGGATGGTGCGGGCGACCGCCTCGTGGCCGAGGACCAGCTCGCGCACCATCTCCAAGGCTGCCGGGATACCCTGGCTTTCGGCGATTGAGGAGAGCTGGCCATAGGTGGCGCCGCCAAAGGGGGCCGGGCAGCCAAGGGCGCGGATGCGCTCGGCGATGGCGTCTAGGGCGTTCCAGAGCTCGGTGTACTGCCCCATAAACATCAAGTGCAGGGTGTTGAACATCGGCCCGGTGACGTTCCAGTGGAAGCCGTGGGTTTTGGCGTAGAGCACGGTGCTGTCGGCCAGCACGCGGCCCAGGCCTGCGGCGATCTCCAGCCGCTGGGCTTCCGGGATGCCGATGTCAATGTCGGTTGCCATGGCGACTTATCCGTAGTGACTTCGTTTTAGCCCGGATTGCTTGGGTTAGTCGAGGCTTCCCAGATAATCCTTCACGCGGCAGCGATTCTGGGGTTGGCGCAGTTTCAGCAGGGCCCGAGATTCGATCTGCCGCACCCGCTCCCGTGAAAGCTGCATGGCAGCGCCGATTTCAGTCAGGCTGCGGGGAGTGTCGTCTACTAGCCCGAAGCGTTGACGGATCACCTCGGCTTCGCGGCTGCTCAGGTCTTCAAGCAGGGCCTCGAGGTCGTTGTGCAGCTGCTCGCGGGCGAGTTCCTGCTCAGGTGTGCCGTGGCCATCTTCCAGCAGATCGCCGAGCTGCATATCGTGTTCCTTGCCCACTCGGGCCTCCAGGGAGACGGGTTTGGGCAGCTGCAGCAGGGTTTCGCGGATCAGCGCTTCGCTGAGATTCAGCTCCTGGGCGATTTCAGCCACGCAGGGCAGGCGGCCAAGCCGGGCGCTGAGTTCACGCTGGGCCCGTTTAATTCGGTTGAGCTTCTCGGTGATGTGCACCGGCAGCCGGATTGTGCGGCTCTGGCTGGCAAGGGCCCGGGTGATGCCCTGGCGAATCCACCAGTAGGCGTAGGTGCTGAAGCGAAACCCCCGGGTCGGGTCAAAGCGCTCCACGGCCCGCTCCAGTCCCAAGGTGCCCTCCTGGACCAGATCCAGCAGGTCCATGCCCCGGCGCTGGTACTTCTTGGCCACTGACACCACCAGTCGCAGATTGGCCTGGATCATCCGCTCCTTGGCCCTTTTGCCGCGGTGCAGGGTCAGCCGTCGCTCTTTGTCGGCCAGTTCGTCTTTGTCTGGATCGCCCTCGCGCAGTAGCTGTTCTCGCCGCTGCACCAGCCGGGCCAGGGTGAGCTCCTGCTCCTGGGTAAGCAGGTCCACCCGACCGATGTCCTGCAGGTAAAGCCGCACCGGATCGGTGCTGGTGGGAGTGTGGGGCACGCCCAATGGATTAGTGGTACTTCACCGTTGCTGCGCTGGGCAGCTGCGGCGCCAAATGCCCCGTTTTGTTTTGGCTTTCAGTTTTCGTCTTCTTCGCTCCAGGTGCTGGCCACATGCAGCTCGTCTAGTTGTTTGGTGGCCACACCGCCAGGCGCGCCGGTCATCAGGCAGCGGGCCTGCTGGGTCTTGGGGAAGGCGATCGTGTCGCGGATCGATTCCTCGCCCGCCAGCAGCATCACGATCCGATCTACGCCGTAGGCCAGGCCGCCGTGGGGTGGGGCACCCATGTCGAGGGCGTCCATCAGGAAGCCGAACTGCTGGTTGGCCTCCTCCAGGGGCAGACCAATGGTTTGCAGCACCTGGCGCTGCAGGGCCGAATCGTGAATGCGCAGCGAGCCGCCGCCCAGCTCGAGGCCGTTGAGAACCAGGTCGTAGGCCTGGGCGCGGGCCGTGGGCAGGGTGTTGGCCCAGGCGGCGGGATCAGTACCCAGATCGGCGCTGTTGGGGGCACAGAAGGGATGGTGCAAGGCATCTAGGCGGTTTTCGCCGGAGTTGAACTCAAACATCGGGAAATCCACCACCCAGAGGAAATTCCACTGGTCGTTGTCACGGTCGGCCGGCACCAGGCCAAGCTCGCGGGCCAGAAATTGGCGCACTCGATCGAGGGCCTTATTCACCGTGGCGGTATCGCCGGCGCCGAAGAGCAGCAGGGTGCCGGGGGTGGCACCGGTGCGGGCCAGCAGTTCGGTTTTTTTGTCTTCTGTGAGGTTGTCCTTGATAGCGCCGATCGTGTCGATCTCGCCGCCCTCGCGCACGCGGATGAAGGCCAGGCCGCCTGCCCCAGCCTTCTGAGCCTCGCTGAACACATCGCCGCCGGGCTTGATGCGCACGTTGCTAATGGCGTCGTTGCCACCAGGCACGGCGATGCACTTCACGGAGCCGCCGGCGGCCACGGCGCCGCTGAATACCTTGAAGCCCATGCCGGCCACTAGGTCGGAGACGTCGGTGAGCTCCAGGCCGTAGCGGGTGTCGGGCCGGTCGGTGCCGTAGCGCGCCATCGCCTCGTGCCAGGTGAGGCGCGGGAAGGGACGGGGTAACTCCACCCCTTTCACGGCCTTCCAGATCGAGGCGATCAGGGCCTCGTTGAGCTCCAGGATCTGCTCCTGGTCCATGAAGCTCATTTCGATGTCCAGCTGGGTGAATTCCGGCTGGCGATCGGCCCGCAGATCTTCGTCGCGGAAGCAGCGGGCCACTTGGTAGTAGCGCTCCAGGCCGCCCACCATCAGCAGCTGCTTAAACAGCTGGGGCGACTGGGGTAGCGCAAACCACTCACCACCGCACACCCGGCTGGGCACCAGGTAGTCGCGGGCGCCCTCGGGGGTGGAGCGAGTGAGCACCGGGGTTTCCACCTCGATAAAGCCATGGTCTTCAAGGAAGCGGCGCATCGCCTGCACGGTGCGGTGGCGCAGGCGCAGGTTGCTGTTCATGCGCTCGCGGCGCAGGTCGAGGTAGCGGTGGCGCAGCCGCAGCTCTTCGCGGGTGTTCTCCTCGTCGTGCACCGACACGGGGAAGGGCAGGTTGCCCTTCACGGCGTTGAGCACGGTGATGGCGCTGGCCAGCACCTCGATGCGGCCGGTGGCCAGTCGGTCGTTGATGGCATCGGCGGGTCGCTCCCGCACCTTGCCGGCCACCTGAATCACCGTTTCGTTGCGCAGGTGCTCCGCTATGGCGAACATCTCGGCGCCATTGTCGGGATCGACAGTGATCTGCACGCTGCCGCTGCTGTCGCGCAGGTCGACAAAAATCACGCCGCCGTGGTCACGACATCGGTCTACCCAGCCGCAGAGCTGCACGGCCTGGCCGCTGGCGTCGTGACGCAGGTCGCCGCATCCGTGGCTGCGCATGCTGAGATCCGGAGTGAATGGGCGATTGTCCCACCCGGTGGCGTCAGCGCTTGTAGAAGGGACGCTTCACCACCAGCGCTGGCTCGGCCTTGCCTCGAATTTGCACCGCCAGCTCGGTGCCCAGCTTGGCGGCGCTGGCTGGTACGTAAGCCAGGGCGATCGCTTCTTCGAGGCTGGGTGACCAGCTGCCGCTGGTGATGTGCCCCACCGGCTCACTAGCCACTGGAGCCCCGGCAGCCAGCACCGGGTAGCCATGGCGGGCGATGGCGCGGCCCTGCAGCTTCAATCCCACCAGGCGCCGCTGGACCCCCGCGGCGCTTTGGCGCTCCAGCACCTCGCGACCAATGAAGGCTTTGGGCATTTCCAGGTGCACCAGCCAGCCCAGGCCGGCCTCCAGGGGTGTGGTGTGCTCATCCAGCTCGTGGCCGTAGAGGTGCATGGCCGCTTCCAGGCGCAAGGTGTCGCGAGCGCCGAGGCCGCAGGGGCTGACGCCGCTGGCCAGCAATTTGTCCCATAGGAGCAGGCCGTCTGGCCGGTTCAGCAGCAGTTCGAAGCCGTCTTCACCGGTGTAACCAGTGCGGCCCACAAAGGCGCTGGCGCCAGCCAGCTTCAGCTCCCGGTGGCCGAAGCGGGGCAGGCCGCTCAGGTCGGTACCCGCCAACTCCTCCAGCCGGGCCGCCGCCTCCGGGCCCTGCAGGGCCAGCAACACGCCATCGCTTTTGCGATCTTCAACATGGATGCCAAGGGGCTCCAGCTGGCTGCGGATCCAGGCCGTGTCGATTGCGGCGCAGGCGGCATTGATCACCAGCAGTAGTTCGTGGCACTGGCCATCCGCCTGCCAGCCGCGGTCGTAAACGATCAGGTCGTCGCGGATGCCGCCCCGCTCGTTGAGCAGCACTGAGTAGCAGGCCTCGCCGGGGCCAATGCGAAACAGGTCGGTGGGCACCAGAGCCTGCAGGGCTTCTTTGGCGCCTGCGCCCCGCAGGGTCAGCACCCCCATGTGGGAGATATCGAAGATGCCGCAGCGGCGCCTTACGGCCTGGTGCTCTGCCACCAAGCCCTCAAATTGCACAGCCATCTCCCAGCCGGCAAAGGGCACCATCCGGCCACCCGCGGTTTGGGCGGCTTCAAACAGAGGGGTGCGGATTAAACCCATGGCCGGATCCTATGCAGGCCTGCGGAATCAATAAGGAACCTGGAAGATTCGCTGTATTCGATACCACTTTGACCAAACGTCCATAACTTAAGAGACCAGATCTCTCCCTTGGATGGGTCAGCGCCCTTGCTGCTGCAGCTGCCGCCATTGCGCCCCACCCAGTGGCGCTGAATTCGGCTGGTGTCAGCTGCGCCAGTTGCCGATCCATCCCGAATTGGCGCTGGAGCTGTGGTGCCACCACTGGACGGCCCGGCCGCCGCGGCTGCCTGCGATTAATGCGGCGCCAGCAGCTGGGGGGACACCAGCACCAGCCCAGCCGAACCAGCAGCTCAGCCTTGAATCAGCCTTTGGCAAAAGCTAAAGCAAATCCGTAATTTGTCCCGGTTTTGGGGCCTATTTGGCTTTTGTGCTCGCCATAGCTAGGCGCCCGGGGCGGTATAGCTCTATTAAGGGCATGTGGTTTCGATTAGGGGGTGGAGGAGCATGGTTGCTTCGGTAACGATCACGACTTCGCTGGAGCTGCTGGCGGCTCAAGTGGATTGCGAAGTTCTCACCCTGCCCACCGGCTCCAAGGTGTTTTCCAGGGGCTCCCGGGCCGACTCGATTTATGGGATGCGCCGCGGCATCATTGAAGTGATAGGCGAGAGCGGCGAGAGGCTTTGCTATCGCCCCGGAGAGCTGTTTAGCTATCAAGACATCCTTTGGCGCGACGGCATTTATCGCAACGAAGCCGTGGCCCGTACCCCTGTTGAGATCCTGCGGCTCGATCGCCTGCGCTTCCTCAACCTGCTGCACAACCACCCGACTCTGGCGGTGTTGCTGATCAGCCAGCAGCACGAGCGCCTGCGTGAGCAGCGCACCAGCGGCACCTGCTGCTACTGATCGGCTTTCGGCATTAACGGTCGAGCAGAAACAGCAGGCTGCGCACCACCTTGGCGGCCAGCACGCTGCTCACGCCGGTGGCATCCAGCATCGGCGCCAGCTCCACCACATCGGCGGCCACCAGGTTGTGGTGGCGCAGCTCCTCCACTAGGGCTGCGAAATCCCGCCAGAGGAAGCCGCCGGGCTCCGGGGTGCCGGTGCCGGCCATCACCGCTGGATCAAACCAATCCAGATCCACTGTGAGATAGAGGGGCTTGCCGCGCAGGGGTTTCAGGCTTTCGGCCATCCGCTCAATGGCCACCAGGCGGCCGCTGCTCCTCAACTCGCTGAATTCTTCGCGGGTGCCGCTGCGGATGGCGATCTGCAGCAGCTGCTGGCTGGGCAGCACCTCCAGGCAGCGGCGCATGGCGCAGGCATGGCTGTGGTGGGCGCCGAGCCATTCCTGGCGCAGGTCGGCGTGGGCATCGAGCTGCACCAGCACCAGATCGGGGTGCCGGGCCGCCACGGCCGCCACTGCGCCGGAGCTGATCGAGTGCTCGCCACCCAGCATCAGGGGCTTCAGCCCCAGGGCCAGAACGGCTTCGGTGGCGGCCTTCACGGCCGCCACCACCGGCTCGGGGGCGCCGAAGGGGATCTCCACCGCGCCGAGGTCGGCGATGGCCAGCTCCTCCAAGTCGCGATCGAGCTGGGGGCAGTAGCTCTCCAGGCCGCTGCTCACCTCGCGGATTGCCGCCGGCCCGAAGCGGGTGCCGGGGCGGAAGGAGGTGGTGCCGTCGTAGGGCACGCCGAACAGACCCACCCGGCAGCCGGCGGGGTCGCGCTGGCTGCCCATGTAAATGGCGCCGTCTTGGTCAAAGAGATCCGTTTCAAACATCAGCCCAGCTCCCGCTCGATGGCGGCGGGCACAGCATCAAAGGCGCCGCGCTGCCAGCGGGGGGACCAGATCTCACAGCCACAGTCGACGGCCGCGGCGCGGGCGGGATCCGGCTGCAAATAGCGACGGCCGTCTGTGGCGGCGAACGTCCAGCTCCACCAGCCGCTGGGATACATGGGCACCCAGCCATACAGCGGATCGGCGTGGCCGAACACCTCACGGATCAGCTTCACCGTGTCGATATGCACCTGGCGGAAGGCCTCGGGTGATTCGCTCTGGGTGGCGAACACGCCGCCGGGCCGCAGGATGCGGCGGCAGTGCTCGAAGAAGGCGCGGTTGAACAGGCCCTCGGCCGGGCCGGCGGGGTCTGAGCCATCCACGATCACCACGTCGTAGCTGGCTTCAGGGGCATTGGCGGCCCAGGCGATGCCGTCGCCAACGGTGAGGTGGAAGCGGGGGTCAATCCAGCAGCCGCCGCCGATGCTGGGCAGGTACTGCTGGCTCCACTCCACCACCAGGCCGTCGATCTCCACTAGGTCGAGGTGCTGCACGCCGGCGTGGCGCAGGCACTCGCGGGCGGTGCCACCATCGCCGCCGCCGATCACCAGCACCCGCTCGATGCTCGCCGCGCTGCAAAGTGCCGGATGCACGATCGCCTCGTGGTAGTGCCGCTCCTGGCGCTCGGCAGTCATCCAGCAGCCATCGAGCAGCAGGCCCTTGCCGTAGCGCTGGCTGTCGATGATCGTCACCTTCTGGAAGGCTGAATCCTGTTCGGCGACCACCGTGCCCTCCAGGCCGTAGCGCACGCCGTCGAAGACCTCGTCGATCCAGCCCATTGCCAAAATTTCGCAGTCTCCAGCCTTGCGCATCGCCGGTGTGTTGGCCGTGACAGGCTCATTTCCTGGCTCCCCTGATTTCCTGGCTGCCCTGAATCCATGGCTCCCCTGCGACCCACGGCGGATCTGCGGCTGACCCCAGCGCTGGTGATCGGCGCCGCCGAGCTGGCCTGGCGTTTTTCTCGCTCCTCCGGCCCCGGCGGCCAAAACGTGAACACCACCGATTCACGGGTGGAGCTGGTGTTTGATCTGGCGGCCTCTGCGGCGCTGCCGCCCACGATCAAGGCCCGGGCCCTGGGGCGACTGGAGGGAAAGCTGGTGGAAGGTTGTGTGGTGATTGCGGCAAGTGAGCACCGCTCCCAATGGCAAAACCGGGTGGCGGCCCAGCGGCGCCTAGTGGAGCTGCTGCAGGAGGCGATCAAGCCGCCACCACCACCGCGTCGGGCGACTCGGCCCACCCGTGGTTCAGTGCAGCGGCGTCTGGCGGCCAAGAAGCAGCGTGGTGCGATCAAGGGGCAGCGGGGGGCCCGTACTCAGCTGCCGGAGGACTGAGGTGTTGGCTGGGTGTCCCTAAATCTGTACAGGTTGTACGGAACTTGCGAGGCTGTTGCGCTCAGGGCTTAGCAGCCTGGCGTTGGCGTGTTTTCAGCGCGTATCTCGGCTTTGGCCTGTTGCCAGAGGCCTTCGAGCTCGCCGATGCTGCGGCCCTTTAGGTCGCCATCCAGGGCTGCTTCCACCCGGGAGAAACGATCGAGGAAGCGGCTGTTGGTGCCCGCCAGGCCGGCTTCCGGTTCGATGCCGCACCAGCGCGCCACGTTCACCAGGGTGAACAGCACGTCGCCCAGCTCTTCCTGGGCATGGCGGCGATCCCCGGAGGCCACAGCTTCCTTGAGCTCGTCGAGCTCCTCGTGCACCTTCGCCCACACCCCTGCCATGTCATCCCACTCGAAGCCGGCCGCGGCGGCTTGCTTGGAGATCGTCATGGCACCGGCTAGGGCTGGCTGGCCGCGAACCTTGCCGGCCAGCCGATCGCTGAGCGGGCTGGTGGAGGCGGGTTGGGGTTTTTCTGCGGCCTTGATCTCCTCCCAGCTGGCCGGCTCGCCACCACCAAACACATGGGGATGGCGTCGCACCAGCTTGGCGCTGATGCCTGCAGCGATCTGGGCCAGATCAAAGCTGCCTGCCTCGCTGGCGATCTGGGCGTGGAGCACCACCTGCAGCAGCAGATCGCCCAGTTCCTCCGCCAGGTGGTGATCGTCGCCCGAGCGGATCGCATCGGCCACCTCGTGGGCCTCCTCCAGCACGTAGGGCACCAGGGAGGCGTGGGTTTGCGCCAGATCCCAGGGGCAGCCGCCCTCGGGGTCGCGCAGGCGAGCCACCACGGCGATCAGCTCAGCTAGGGCCTCAAGGGGGGCTGGGGTCTGGGTTTGGGGGTTCATCGGCGGCGGCGGCGGCGCAGCAGGCGGGGCAGGCGCGGCATCGGGTCGCCATCTTGGATCAGGTGCAGCCAGCTGCTGGCCTCCAGGCCCACCAGGGCGGCCAGCAGCAGCGGACGCTCGCCCTGCCAGAGCGCCTGGGCGGTGGCCAGGAGCTGCTGGGGTGCTGGCCCACCGAGGGGTTGCAGCAGCAGGCAGCTCACCAGCAGCAGCGCCGCCAGGTAGGCCAGGCGCCCGCTGGTGCCCAGCAGGGGACTGTGGGAGATCAGGGAGCGATGGCGCAGCAGGTTGCGGTAGGGCCACCAGAGCAGCCGCAACGGTCCCCAGCGGCGGGTGGGGTTGGAGCGGGTGTCGAGGTCGGGGGAGAGCAGCAGGCCACCTAGCAGAAAGCTCAGGCCGGCCACGCTCACCCCCGCTAACCCCAGCCAGGGCCACCACAGCAGCCCAAAGGGGAGGCTCAGGAGCCAGGTGGCTCGGTCGTGGCTGCGGCCGCTGGCCATCGATCAGCGCCCGGGTGGGCCGATGGGCCGCAGCCGCTCACCGCTGCCATCGCCCGTTCGCCAGCGCCGGTTGATCCAGTAGTACTGCTTCGGATAGGCCTGGATCAGGGGTTCGTGCCAGCGGGCTACGGCGGCAAGCTGGTCGCTCAGGGCAGCGGCACCCTGGCCGGGCCATAGCGGTGCGCCAAAGATCAGCCGAAAGTGGCCGTTGGCTTCCCGCACCTGGGCCACGGGAAACAGGGGGCAACCCGATTTCTGCGAAAGGGCCGCAGGCCCTTTGACGAAGTTGGTGCTCAGGCCGAGGAAGTCGACCTGCACTTCGCTGTTGCGGCTGTAAAGGTCGGTCATCACCACGAGGCTGCCGCCGCGATGTAGGCAGCGAAACATTGACCTGGCATCGGCCTGGGGAATCCAGTTGCAGTAGCTGTTGGCCTGGCGGGCCCGGTTGAGCAGCTCGTCGCTGTATGGGTTGCGGGCGGGGCGGTACACGACAGATGGGGTGTCCAGCTGTTCGCTCAGCCAGCGCAGCCCCAGATCCCAGCAACCCAGGTGCAGCGATCCCACGATCACCCCCTGGCCCTGGCGATGCAGCCGCAATAGTTCGTCGAGCCCCTCCCCCTCAGCGCTGATCAAGCAGGCGTCAACCGGTTGGATGATCGATTCGAGGCAGGAGAGAAAAAAGCTGTTGATCGACTGCTCGGCGATGGCTTCCCGCTCGCCCTGGCTGAGCTGCTCGCCATAGACCCGCGTCAGGTTGGCGATCGCCGTGGTGTGGCGCCGCCGCAGCCAGGGCCTGGCTAGCCGGTGGGCTTGGGCAATGCCGCGGCCCATGCTGCTGTGGGAGCGCCCCCGCAGCACCAGCAGCAGCAGCCGCACCCCGAGGGCCTCCAGTTGCCAGCGCAGCTTGCGTTGAAGTGGGGCCTGAGCCATGGGGTGTATTTTGCCTACACCGCGCGATTAGCTCAGCGGTAGAGCGCCTGCCTTACAAGCAGGATGTCGCTGGTTCGAACCCGGCATCGCGCATTTCTGGGGCGCTCCATATGGGGGCTTCAGCCTTCTGGGAACAGCAGGCTGGCGAGTTCGTCGGCATCTACGTCGTAGACACGGGCGAGGCTGGTTTCGATGGCGCTGGTCACTTCGCCGGGCAGAAAGCGCATGGCGTTGAGGGCGTCGTCAGTGATCTCGTCGGTGAGCAGGGTTTCTTCGCCGCCGAGCTTTTCGTCGTTGATCACCGCCATTACCCAGCTCTGGTAGGCGTAAACGAGATCGCTGAACTCCAAATCGGGGTCGTTGAAGTCGAGGGCCATGGGTGGGGCAGTCGCATGCCCGTGCAGTCTGCCGGCAGCTGGGCAGGATGGCAGGCATGAATGCCATCAACCTGCAGGCAACCCTGTTTGATTTCGCCATTGGCGAGTTGGTGCGGCAGCACCGTGATAGCTTTCAGCCGCTCTGGACAGCTGATAGCTGGGCCAAGCTGCTGATCTGGTTGGCGCTCAATTGCGGTTGCAGCGGTGATCGTGACTCGCTGGAGGCCTATGCCGAGGCGCTGGGGCCAGGGCTCACCGGCCGCATGCGGCGAGTTTTCTTTGAGCGCGAGCTGGAGGATTTGGAGCTGCGAGTGCTTGCCGATCCCGCCGAGCCCCAGGTGTTGGTGCTGCCCCTAGGGCCTGCTGGCCCCCTGGATCATGGGCGGGTGGTGGAGGCTCTGGAGCGGCTGGGTCTGCTGGCAAGGGTCGCGGCGGAGCCGCAGCGCTGGCAGCAGTTGGAGGCGGCCCTGGCCCTTCCCTGGCAGGAGCTCTCCCGATGAACCTGCTAGCTACCTATCGCAATGCCGGCTTCGAGGCCCTCGCCGATGGGGTGATGGCCTTTTATGAGCGGCGCGTTGACCTGCGGCGGCCCGGGGTGGCCTTTGGCCCTGGCGGCAAAACTGAGCCCGCCAAAATTTCCACCGATATCAGCCTGGTGGCCATCGACCGCTCCGATCCTGAGGCCTTCGCCCTGGCGGAGGTGATCCTGCGCGGCGTAACGGCTGGGCTGGAGCGCTACCTGCAGGAGCGTGGCCTCTTTCGCCAGTGCTGCCCGGAGCAGGAGCTGTTTGTGAATCCGATCTTCAACCTGCAGCGCTACGCCCCTGGTGAGGGTTTCAAGCACTGGCACTGCGACTGGACAATCAGCGACGAGGCCACTGAACCGGTACACAGGGTGCTGGCCTGGATCCTCTATTGCAACGACGTGCCCAACGGAGGCACCGAATTTCATTGGCAGGATCACCACGAGCCGGCTGAGCGGGGCAAGCTCGTGATCTTTCCGGCTGGCCCTTCCCACATCCACCGAGGCAGGGTCAGCGAGGAGCACACCAAAACGATCGCTACCGGCTGGATCAATGCCGGCAGCTATCAGAGCTACCTGGGCCGGCTCGCTCAGGCCTGATCGGGGCGCTCCCAGGTCTTGGCTGCCCATAGCAGCTCTCCCATGTCCCAGCCGAGGTTGTCGAAGTTGCGGACGGACATGGCGTCGTCGCTCTCGAGCAGCAACTGGGCGAAGCCCTTCACCAGCGCAGCAGGTTCGATGGTCAGGCCTGCCTGAGCGCCCACCGCAGCCAGGTCAGCCGCCGTGGTGGCACTGCGCAACTGGCGTTGCAAATCTTCATTGGTGCGGATCGCGACCAGGAAGGCTTCAATCATGGTTTTGCAGAGATTTAGGGGTTAAGGCGAAGTAAAGGCGCAGAGCGGCGAGCCCCTGCTTGTGTTCTGCAACACCCTCTGAACGGAGACGAAGACTGTAATTGTTACCTAAATGGAAAAAAACTTGAAGTTTGCCCCGCGTCAAAATAAGAGGTTGCCTCTGATTAGGTTTTCAGCCGCCAGACTTAGGCGCTTGCGAAAGGTGCGTGGCGTCTTTTTCCAGGTTCTTGTGCTTTGTGGCATCAAAGTTGCGGTTCACTTCTTCGGTCTTGAGCGATTAAGTATTAATCCGCTGTTTTCGGCGATGGTTGCCTCGACGATCTTTTTATTGGGCTTCTTGTTGAATGGTGTGCTCACTGATTTTAAGGAAAGCGAGAAAATACCTGCCGAACTAGCAACCTGTCTTCAGACGCTTAATTTGGAGGTTCGTGCAATTCAGGTCTATCACCCCGAGATCCAGATTGCTGCAGCCCTCGCCGCGCTAACTGGGCTTGGCCAGTCCTTGCTGGATTGGTTGAAGGAGCGGATTACTACAGAGCAAATGCTGGCGCGCCACACTCAAACCCATGCAGACGTGGTGCGTGTTGCGGTGCATTTCAAGGGCGACGCATCTACGTTGAGGGGAAGGCTTATGCAGGATTTAGCGGTAATACTTGCCAAGGTCAATAGAGTGCAGACCATACGCGACACTACATTTGTGCCTCTTGTTTATTGGATGGCGGACATTGCTGCAGTGCTTTTGTTCGCGGGCTTGGTGATGGCGAGAGCGGAAAGCCTTCCAGAGTCTGTCTTTTTTCTTGCTGTAATTTCCTTTATTGTTATTTTACTCCTGCGCTTGATTGATGATATCGACAACCCTTTCGGGCTGTCTGACTTGGATTCGGCAGAGGATGTATCGATTGAGCTGCTGGAAAAAACAGTAGATCGCCTTAGGACTGCTGCTAAGTGAATTTATTGGTTTGATGGCGCTCCGGGTGGCCATTGCATGGAATATTCCACATGCTGTGGGAAAGGAATTTCAATGCTGCTATCGCGGAAGGCCCGCCAGATCGCCTGATTCACCTCGCTGCAGATGCCCACGTTGTCCATCGGGTTGGCGATCCAGAAGCGCAGGCAGTAATTAATAGCGGAGTCGCCGTAGTTCAGCAATAGGGCTTTGGGTGCTGGCTGGGGAAGCACCCGTGCAACTTCGAGAGCTGTGGCCTCGAGTAGAGCAATCACTTCTACTGGGTTGTGGTGATAGGCGGCGCCAATGCTTACCTGGCTGCGGCGCATGCGGTCGCTAGCGGTGTAGCTGGTGGCCGCCTGCGTGAAGAAGGTCTGGTTCGGGATTAGCAGCTCGGCATTGTCACGATCACGCCAAAGCAAGGTTGCACGCAGTCCAAGACTTCGAACTTCACAGGGATCGCCATCGAGCATCAACACTTCTCCTGGGCGCACGGAGCCCTCGAACAGCAGCCAGATGCCGCTGATGAAGTTGGAGAACACCTCCTTGATGCCGAAGCCAAGGCCCACTGACAGGCCACCTGCCACGGCGATCAGGGCGGTGGTGTTGAGGCCCAGCTGCACCCCCACGGCCACCAGGCCCAAGCCCACCACGGTGTAGCGCAGCATCAACTCCAAGGCTTTGCGGCTGCCATCGCTGGATGGCAGGACCCGTTGCACCAGCCAGGCCACGCCCGTTGCAGGTGGCCCCGAGCCCACCAGCACCAGGTAGGTGATCAGGGCGGCATTGAATAGCTTGCCCGCATCGACGGGCACACCCAGCATGCTGCCCAGGGGGGCCACGGCCAGATCATTGATGCTGTCGACGGAGGTGATCAGCATCAGGGCCGCCAGCAGCAGATAGCCAGGTCGCAGCAGGCGGCTCTCGAGTTGCCGCGCCGTTTTCGCGCCGAGGCAACGTTGCAGCAGCGGCTGCAGCTGGTTGAGGCCGTACCAGCCCAGCCAGAGCACTCCCAGCTGGCCGCTGAGTCCGTAGGGCAGCCCCAGGAGGGCCAGCAGCAGGCAGCTGGCCGCCAGCACCACAAGCGCCAGGGGGGTGAAGGCCCGTGGCCGCAGCTGGCGTAGCCAGTTTCGGCGCGCCGCAAACCGCCGCAACACCATCAGCCCGATCGCCACAGCCAGTTGCAGCAGAACGGTGGGCCGCTCCAGATAGCCCAGCCAGCCCAGCACCTCCAGCAACAGCTCTCTCATGGCCGGTTCCGCAGGATTGCGACCAGCCTCTGGCCGGTCGTGGTGGGCTGCATCTCTCCAAACACCAACGTGGTGAGCAGGGTCTGGATCTCGGCCATTCGGGGATCGTTGCTGTGCATCAGCTCCTCCAGGGTGTTGGTTTGGCTGCCCTGCTGGGCCGAGGTCACCATGGCGCTGAGCACTGTCGAGCTGCTCACCGGCACCCTCACGAAGCGGTTGGCCGGCAGCACCACCTGGGAGCCCAGGGTGAGACTCCTCTGGCTCAGGGGGTTCACGCTGAAGCGGCTGAAGGCCAGGGCCCGCTCGCGGCTGCTGCGGCTGGCATTGGTGCCGAGGGCCAACACCCGCAGCTTGTTGATCGGACTCGCATCACCCCACTCGCCGCCCGGCAGGAGCGCCACCCCGAGCCCATCCCCCAGAGCTTTGCGCAGCCGCGGTATGGACGCGCTGCGGCAGGGGAACCAGTCGAGGCGGCCCGCCTGGAATTCCGCTTCAGCCGAGGCCTGGCTGGCGTAGAAGGTGACGCGCTGTTGGATGTTGGCGTTTTGCAGCCAGGTGAGCCAGCGCTCGATCGCCTGCTGCTGGGCCCAGCTGGGTTGCCTGCCGGCTGCGGCTGTATTGATGGCGTCGACCGCACCAAGGCTGCCGACTGTCCAGAAGAGGTTGTAGTCCTCCATCGAGAGGCCCACAGGATGGCCCTTGGCACTCGTGTCAAGCAGCTGCTCCAGGGTGGCTGGCGCGGTGGGCAGTCGCCGGCGGTTGAAGCAGGCCAGCTGGGTTTCCACCAGCAATGGCAGCCCGGCGAGATCTCCGGAGGGGTTGCGCAGCCGATCGAGCACCTGGGGATCGAATGGGTTGAGATCCACCCCTGTTTGTGGGTAGGGCGCTATCACTCCTGCGTTCAGCATCCGCACGGCTGCGTCCCCGTTGAGGAGCAACAGATCGGGGCCCAGCCCGGCCAGGTTGCGGCGCCGGATCGCCCACTCCAGCTCTTTCTCGGGGTAATGACTGAACTGAAAGCGGGTGTTGGGGTGGAGCTGGCGGTAGCCAGCCTCCAGCCCGCCCAGCCGCTGCAGGGTGTCGGCGCGCAGCCCGGCGTCGATCCTCTCGTCGGGGTTCACCTCCACCCCGAGGTAAAGCTCGTTGGGCAGCCCATCGCCAGCGCCGCAACCGAGCAGAAGCAGCGAGGCCAGCACGGGTACGCAGCGCGATGCCACCCGTCGTGTCGCCTGTGAGGGGGCCCGGGGATGCGGCATTGCCTTGCTCTACGGCTTAATTATCCCTGGCCTCAGCCCGTTTTGCGACCATGGCCCGAGTGCCTGCCGCCACCGCCGTGACCGAGCTGTCTGCCCCAGCCCCTGAAGCGGCCCTGCCCAAGACCTACGACCCAGTGGGCACGGAAAGCCGCTGGCAGCACGCCTGGGAGAGCAGCGGCGCCTTTCACCCGGATCCTGCGGCACCGGGTGAGCCTTTTTCTGTGGTGATTCCGCCGCCAAACGTGACCGGCAGCCTGCA
>NZ_JAGQCP010000044.1:0-20120 GCF_024346255.1 Cyanobium sp. BA5m-10
ACAACCAAAGACTCTGGAGGGCGCCAAGAGCAACCGGAACCGCAGCAGCAAATAGGGCCACGGCCAAAAACCACACCCCCTGCCACTGCTGAAAGCACACCAGCCCAGCCCCGGTAAGTAGCACCGCCTGGAGCAGCAACACGATGCGCAGCCAGTCCAGCCAATGGCAGCGAGGCACCCGGGCCCATAGCCAGAGCCCACCGACATAGCCCAATCCGGCCAGGGCCAGAGCCAGGATCAGACGCTGGGAGCCGCTTGCCGCCACCACCCAGGCGGGGAAAGCGATCTCAATGGCAGCAAACACGCCTACTACCACGCTGTTGATCTGCAACAGGGGGCGCCAGCGCCGATTGCTCCACAACTCGCTCAAGGCATAGCGCACACCTACCTGAGGGGAAGCCTCATGACCAGCAGCCGTAGTGAGCGGGGCTGACAACGACTGCGGCCAGGCCACCAGAAGCGTGCAGGCCGCAGCAATAAGTGACGTAAGGCTGTCAGTGACGAGTACACCCGGCAACCCGGCCGTCGCCGCCAGCACAGCGCCGAGTAGGGGGGCTGCCATCACCACAGCTCCATCCGACCCAGCGAAGAGCCCGCTGGCCGCTCCCAGCTGCTCTCTAGACACAAATCTGGCCAGTTGGCTGGACCAGGTCACCAAAAGAGCCGCCTCTGCTGCCGCTGCCAGCCCAATGCAAAGCAACACCGGTGGCAGGGTGGCTGGACGCATCATCAAGGTGAAGGCCAGGCCCAAAGTGCAGGTGCTGCCGAGGCCGTTAGCGGCAAGCATCACCCGTCGCGGCGGCCAACGATCCAGTTGACGGCCCAATAGCGAAAGGGATGCCAACTTGGCCAACTGCACCACAACCGCCACCGCAGCAAAGGCACTCAGCTGGCCATGCTGCTGGAACAGCCACAGCCCCAAGGCGTAAAGACTCACCTGAGTGCCGAGGTTTGAGAGCAGCTGGCCCACCCACATGACCAGAAATGGCCTTGGCAGCGACCTAAGTTTTGGGCCAGCCACCGGCACAGTCGGCTCTCCTTTTCCAATACATTCAACCTCCCACAGGAGTTCACATCCCTGACAAAAGTCCTGCTTGCCGGCAGGATCGAAGCATCCTCGGCAGCTTCCCTTGATGACCCCAGCCCCTGACCAAGCCGCGATCAGCACCGAAGCCAGCTCCAACGGCGCTTCCCTCTCCTGGGTGCCCTGGCTGCAGGCCGGCGTAACGGCAATGCTGGTGGTACTTTTCTTTGTGATCGTGGGTAAATCCCGCCAGCAGAGCGCCACCATCCGCCAGTTGCAGGAGCGGGTGCAGGGGTTGGAGAACAGCCGGGCCCTTGATCGCACCACTGGCCTGGAACAGCAGCTGCGCTCCACGGTGGAGCGGCTGCAGGCGGTGGAGCGCAACGGCACCCGCATAGATGGGCTGAGCCGCGAAACCGCCAACCTGCGGGCCGAGCTCAGAAAGTGGCGCGCAACCCGCCCCAGCGAAACGACTGACCCGAAAACCGATGAGCTGCCTTTGGGAGTGCCAGCCCTGCCGCCTGTGCGCCCCCCTGCAACTGCTAACTGATCAGGTTTTCAACCTTTAACTGCATCGCCGGCGGCGCTGGGCAGGATGTAGCGCTGCAGGCCGATAAACACCACCAGCACCGGCAGGATCGAAATCACCGCTCCGGCTGCCACCAGGCGCCAGTCGAGCGAAAAGCTGCTGGCCAGCTGCTGCAGCCCAAGCGGCAGGGTGTAGAGCTCGGGTTCATCGAGGATCACCAGGGGCCAGAGAAAATCGCTCCAGGTACCGATAAACACGAACATCGCCAGGGTGATCAGGTCGGCCCGGGCCGCTGGGATCATCACGTTCCACCACTCACCCACCGGCGTGCAGCCATCGCAACGGGCCGCCTCCTCCAGCTCCACCGGCACCCCCAGGAAGCTCTGCCGCAGCAGGAAGATGCCAAAGGCGGTGGCCGCCTGGGGAATGATCAGGGCCCAAAGGGTGTTGCGTAGGCCGATCTGCACCATCAGCAGGTAGAGCGGAATCATCACCACCTGAAAGGGGATCAAAATCGTTGCTACCACTAGGGCCAGCACCAAGCCGCGGCCGCGAAAATTCATGCGGGCCAAGGGATAGGCCGCCAGCGAGCAGAAGAGCACGTTGGCCAGCACCGCCAGGCCACTCACAATCGTGCTGTTGAGCAGGTAAGTGCCGATTGGATTGTCGGTAAAAAGGCGGCTGTAGGCCTCAAAGCTGGGCTGACTGGGCCAGAGGGCTGGCGGGCTGGTGAAAATGTCCTCCGCCGGACCCTTGAGCGAGGTGCTCACCAGCCACAGCAGCGGCACCAGCATCGCCAGGGCCACCAGCAACAGCAAAATCAGCTGGGCGGCGGCACTGAGCCGTGAGCGGCGCGGTCCGGAGAGGGGCAGGCTCATGGCGGGGGGAGCTGAAGGGAAGCAGATGACTCAGGGGGGCGGGCCGGGCCGGGGAGCAAGTGTTTTGGCGCTTAGCTTAGTCTTGGCTTGGCTAATCAACAAAAACAACACTCAGCCCAGGGCGTGATCCCAAACTGAAACGCCATACCCCCAGCTGCCTAAACCCACCTGCCTAAACCCTCGGCCGGTCGGCCAGGGGCAAGTCGCCCACTACGGGCAGCGGCGCCTTCTGGGGGTGCAGCGGCTGGTGACGCCCACCGGCTACCAGCCTATTGAGGGCGTTCACGAAGGCTTGGGCGGCGGCCACCACGATGTCAGTGTCGGCTGAGTGGCCCGAATAGAGCACACCCTCGTGGCGCAGCCGGATCGTCACATCGCCCATGGCATCGATACCTTCGGTCACCGATTTCACCGAAAATTCCACCAGCTCATTGGGCACCTGGGCCAGCCGATTGAGCGCCTGACACACCGCATCCACCGGCCCGGTGCCGATCGCCGCCTCGCTGAGCTCGGCGCCATCCGCAGTCACCAGGGTGACGGTGGCGGTGGGCTGCAAGCCAGTGCCACAGCTCACCTGCACGCTCTTGAGGGTGAAGCTGCCGCCATCCTGTTGCTGCACCTGCTCGCTCACGATCGCCTCGAGATCGCGGTCGCTGATCTCCCGCTTGCGATCCGCCAGCTCCTTGAAACGGGCGAAGGCATCGTCGAGATCCTCACGCTCGAGCGTGTAGCCCAGCTCCTCGAGCCGGGCACGGAAGGCGCTGCGGCCGCTCAGCTTGCCAAGGGAGATGCGGTTGTCCGCCAAGCCAACCGTGCGGGCATCAATGATTTCGTAGGTGAGGCGGTTTTTGAGCACGCCGTCTTGGTGGATGCCACTCTCGTGAGCAAAGGCGTTGGCGCCCACGATCGCCTTATTTGGCTGCACCGCCATGCCGGTGAGATTGCTCACCAGCCGCGAGGTCTTGGTGATCTCCTCGGTGCGCACGCCCGTGAGCGGTTCGGTGCTCTCGGCCGGCCGCCCCAGGAAGGGGTTGAAGTAGCTGCGCCGCACGTGCAGGGCCATCACCAGCTCCTCGAGCGAGGCATTGCCAGCCCGCTCGCCGATGCCGTTGATCGTGCACTCCAGCTGGCGGGCGCCGTTTTTCACCGCCTCGAGGAAGTTGGCCACCGCCAGGCCCAGGTCGTTGTGGCCGTGCACCGAGATCACCGCCTGGTCGATGTTGGGCACCTGGGCATTGATACCGGCGATCAGCTCACCGAATTCCGCCGGGGTGGCGTAGCCCACGGTGTCGGGGATGTTGATCGTGGTGGCACCGGCGATGATCGCCGCCTCGATCACCTGATGCATGAACTCCGGATCGCTGCGGCCGGCGTCTTCGCAGGAGAATTCCACATCGTCGACCAGCGAGCGGGCATAGGCGACCATCTCGGCGGTGATCGCCAGCACCTCAGCGCGGCTCTTGCGCAGCTTGTGCTCGAGATGGATGTCGCTGGTAGCAATAAACGTGTGGATGCGCCGTTTAGCAGCGGGCGCCAACGCCTCAGCGCAGGCCTTGATGTCGCCGGCGGTGGCCCGAGCCAGGCCACAGATCACCGGCCCATTGGGGGTGCCCACCGTTTCGGCAATGCGCTGCACGGCGTTGAAGTCGCCGGGGCTGGCAAAGGGGAAGCCGGCCTCGATGATATCCACCCCCAGCCGGGCCAGCTGCTGGGCGATCGCCAGCTTCTCCTCGAGGTTCAGGCTGGCGCCAGGCGACTGCTCGCCATCGCGCAAGGTGGTATCGAAGATCAATACGCGGCCGGGATCGCGGGCCATAGGGGAGCCCCTCTAGGCGGAATGACTATGAGATAGCCCATTGTATGCGGGCACTACGCCTAGAGTGACGTGATCGCAGGATGGTTATGGCCGCAGGCGATCTGGCCCTAGTCCTCCACGCGCATCTTCCTTACGTGCGCTCCAGCGAACCCGGTTCGCTGGAAGAAGATTGGTATTTTCAGGCGCTCCAGGAGTGCTACCTGCCGCTACTGGCCGTGCTGGAGGCCGCCGCCGCTAACCGGCGCCAGCGCCCCCGGCTCACCCTCGGCCTCTCGCCCACCCTTCTTTCCCTGCTGGCCGATCCCCAGCTCAATGGCCGCTTCCTGGCCTGGATCGCCGTTCGCCAGGAGCTGCTGCTGCAAGCCCCGCAAGCCCTAGGCCCAGCTGCCAGCCACCTGGCAGCACAACTGGAAGCGGTGGTGAGCCAGTGGCGTCAGACCAAAGGGCAACTGATCCCACGCTTCCGCAGGCTGCAGCAACAGGGGGTGCTCGATCTGATCACCTGCGGTGCCACCCACGGCTACCTGCCTCTGCTGCGCCAGGTGCCAGAGGCGGTGCGGGCCCAGCTGGTCACCGCAGTGCGCGAGCACGAACGCCTGCTGGGTGAGCGGCCCCTGGGCATCTGGCTGCCGGAATGCGCCTACTACGAAGGCCTCGATCAGCAGCTGGTGGGCTGCGGTTTGCGCTACTCGGTGCTCGATGCCCACGGCCTGCTGCACGCCCTGCCCCGCCCCCGCTATGGCGTATTCGCACCGATCTGCTCGCCGGCCGGGGCCGCCTTCTTCGGCCGCGACAGCAGCGCCACCCTGCCGGTGTGGAGCGCCCGCGAGGGCTACCCCGGCGATGGCGCCTACCGGGAATTCCACCGCGACCTGGGCTGGGATCTGCCCGATAGCGAACTAGCCAGCCATGCCATCGCCAGCCGCCGGCCCCTCGGCCTGAAGCTGCACCGGGTCACGGCCCAGGGCTGCCCCCTCGACCAGAAACAGCCCTACGAACCCGCAGTTGCGGCCGAGCGAATCGAGGAGCATGCCGCCACCTACCTGCAGGGCCGAGCCGAGGAGCTAGGCAGCCTGGCCCGCTCGATGGAGCGCCGGCCCCTGCTGGTGGCCCCCTTCGATGCCGAGCTATTTGGCCACTGGTGGTTTGAGGGGCCCCAGTTTCTGGCGGCCCTATTCCGCCAGGCTGATGGGGCCGGCGTGCGCCTGGTCACCCTGCGGGAGGCCCTCGGCGGCAGCGACCCCCTGCAGGTATGCCGCCCCTCCCCCAGCAGCTGGGGCCAGGGGGGCTACCACGACTACTGGCTCAACGAGACCAACGCCTGGGTGGTGGCCGAGTGGCAGCGAGCCTCCCAGGCCATGGTGGCTCGGGTGCAGCGCGGCGTTGGCAGCCCAGCCCAGCGGGACCTACTCACCCAGGCGGGCCGGGAACTGTTGCTGGCCCAAAGCTCTGATTGGAGCTTCATTCTGCGGGCCGGCACCACCACCGGACTGGCCAAAGAAAGGATCGAGCGCCACCTGGATCGCTTCTGGCGCCTGCTGGATGCGATCGACAACGGCACCGAACTACCCGCCAAATGGCTCAAAGCGATAGCAATCGAAGACGGCCTATTCCCCCTGCTCAATGCGGCCGATTGGCTACCGGCGCCCATTTGAGGCGAGTAAATCTCATGGCGAGCAAACCTCATTCGGCAATACAATGGCCGCCATTAACCACAGGCTACCCCTCCTTGCCGCTATTTTATTCATAAAAGATCATACTTTTAATCGCATTTCATAGCTTCAAGCCGATTACAAGCGCACCCAGTAGCTGTCAGCATTCGCAATAGAACGGGCACATACTGGGCTCAGTGCAACTACCGCAGAGTAGGCCAATATTCAACACATGCTTATTAATTACCACTCGGCCATAACTCAAGCTCAAGCAATGAGAGCGGGAGGGCAGCAACACCACAATTTGTCTATGGTGCCAGCAATTAGGGCATCGCTGGGGCTTATAATTTAAACCAGACGAAAACATTCCAGGCGAAATACTCCAGAGTAAAATCATCACTTCCCTCTTCTAGCAAATATTGCTTGCATTGGGCCCCAGACTGAGCGGAAGCATAAATACTTGGAATTGATTGGCTAGATAGACCCAATCGCCAGCGGCGGCCACTGAGCAGCATCTACTCCTCAACTACCGAGCAGCACCCAATGATTGAAGAGCTCCTGGGTCCGCCCTCGGGCCTGCTCACGCGCCAACCAGGCGTCGACATAGCGCAGCATCGCGGGATCATCGCCGGCAATTGCCCATACCAGCTCACTGCCAAGGTGATTATCGAAGGGGGCAATCAAGGCGGTGCGAGGGTGGAGTATCGCCCAGGCTGAGCCCCCTTCTGCAGTGGTGAGCAGTCCATCCAGGTCACTCTCAGCAGCGGAGTTGAAAAACTGCTGCTTCTGAGCCAGCGGAACCAACTGCAAGCTGAGCTTTCCACCATCACCAACCAGCTCGCGGCGAATCTGTTGGTGCAACTCAGGGTTGAGTAGCTGCGGATCGCTCACCCCCAGCCGCAGGGGCTTATCAAGGGGCTGCTGTCGCAGGTTCTGAATCATGGCCACCTTGGCATCAGGAACAACTAGGGCCAGATGCACGCTTTGGTAACCGCGACTGAGCTGGTGACGCGCCGCCCGCTGGGGAATGGATTGGATGCCCCCGACCGCTACATCAATTAACTCTTTGTCCAGCCACTGCTCCAGGGTCTGAAGCTGCGCCTGACGCACCTCCAGCCGAATGCCAAGGCTGCTTGCAAATCCCTTAACCATATCCAGGTCGTATCCCACTAGCTCGCCACGACCGTTTAGAAAGGCCCAGGGCAGACCGTCGGAACGCACCCCAACCCGAAGCACACCTCGATCCAAAATGGCGGCTAGGGCCACCAATTCAGGCTTGAGGTGCCGCAAAACGGCGGGTTGTGGACCGCTGCTGGCTGAAGCCAGAGCCAGCAATTTGCGGTCGTTGCTGTAGGTCCCCGCCAGGGAGCGATCTAGATAGATACGGGCACCGGCACCGAGGCCTCCCAGAAGCAGCCCAATGGCAGCAAGACCTACCACTAGGGGCAAGGGGCGCGGACGCAAAGCGGCAACAGTCGAGGCATAGACCAGAGTGACCAGGACCACCAAACCCTCCAGCGCCAGCACCTTCTCAAAGCGATAAAGCCATTCGCCGTTGATGTACACCAGCTGGAGCAAGTCGAGTGGCAAGCCATGGGCCTGGAGCTCCTGGCGGATCACCGCCTTCAGACCCGATACCGCTGCAGGTATTGCGGAGACAAGCATCCGCAGTGTGGCAGAGGGCTGGAGTGGCTGATCCACATACCAGCCGGCGAAGGGAATAAACCAAAGCGCCGCAACTTGACCAAGAGTGGGTAGGGCAAAGCCAAGCGAAACCAGTGGGGCGATCTCGTCGACAGCCTGGAGCTGCCGGCCAGAGGGATCCAGGGACGCGGGCAACGCATGGCGGAGGTTATCCACAAGCATTGGCAGGGCCATCAGTAGGTTTGCGCTACTGGCGGTGAGGGCCAGGGGGCCTTTCACAACCCACCACAACTGTGCCGGGGGCAAGGGAGTCAGGAGCAGTACTGCCGCAGCGCAGACCAGGCTCAGCACTAGGAAGGCCACTAGAGAAAGCTGAAAGAAGCCCTGGATTCGAAGCAACTGGGGCCAATCCAGGCGAGAGACGTTGAGGGCTGTCAAGGCAAAGATGCCAAAGGGGATCATCCGAGCCGTCAGCTTGTTGAGTCGTGCAAACAAGTCGCGCATCACCTCCAGCGGAGCCAGAAGGCGCTGGTTTTGCTCTACGCCCTGCAGCAAAATGCCCAGAACTGCACTGAACAGCACCACTGCGGGGAAGTTGTCATTCGCGAGGCCGCTGAAAATGTTGTCTGGCAGATATGTCTCCAGCAAGTCCACAGGTTCAGGGCGGTCAAACAAGCCAGCGTGGAAAAACTGGGAGGTGACCAACGGCGGCAGGAATTGGGGCAGCAGCACCACCAGCAAGCCCCCCACCAGCCAAAGCCCGAGCAGCACCAGCAACCCCGAGCGGGCAAAGCTGCGAATCATTCCCGGCCGCAAAGAGCCGAACCCCACCACCAGCTCACAGATCAGAAAGGGCATCACCACGATCTGGGAGGCCTGCAGAAACACCCGCCCTACAGGCTTAAGCATCTCCGCGGCCTCAGGCCAGAGCAGGCCGACCATTAGCCCCAACGGCAACATCAGCAGGCATTGATTGCCGATCGAGCGGGGCCAAAGCCTGGGCAGACGCCGCCCCATCAGAGTCCTAACGGCCAGAGCATGCGCAGGCCCAGCTGCAACTCCCGGCCCCGCATGCCCATTAGGCCCCAGCGCACGCTCCAGGGTGCCGTGGCAAATAGGGCAAGCATCGCCGCCAGCAGCTCGCCCAGGTTGAGCGTATTGATCAAAAAGCCGTACCACTGGGCGCTGGGCAGGGAAAAGAAGCTGGTGAAGTGACTGCGCAGCTGGGGCTCCGAGAAGCGCATCAATTTCTCCAGCCCAAATTGGTAGAGGGCGTGTTTACGGCGCAGCTCCGGGGGCCAGAGCGCCTGCCAGCCCGCCTGGGCCAGCTGCAGCGAGTCGGCGGCCGGTTCAGCCCGCAGCCGCGCCGCCACCGCCGCCGCCAGCACCGGCGCCCGGCGCAGTAGCGCCCCCACCATGTAGCCGGAGGCTGGATGCACCATCGCCGCAGCCCCACCAAAGGCCAGCACGGGCTGATCCAAATCCGGTAGCGGCAGGTTCATCGGAAACAGGCAAAACTCCTCGTGCTCCACCTGCTCGATCGCCACACCGCGATGGGCCAACCGCCGCTCGAGGCGCTGCTTGAGCGTGGCGTAGGGCACCGGCGGAGCCAGGGCCAGGGAGGTCTCCTCGACAAAAAACCGTCCCTGCCCCAGATCCATCGCATAAAGAAAAGTGGGGGGCTCCTGCCGCTCCGCTTCGCTGAGGTGATCGGCGCGATAATCCATCAGCACGAATTGCCCCGACTGCACCGGCGGCGCCGTGAAGCGTCCCACCACGCCGTAGGCAGCTTGGCCCGCCACCGGCCCCCGCTCAGGCCGCTGCACAAACACCGCCTTGTGGCCGCTGGCATCCACCACCAGCCGCGCCTCGATCACCGCTAGATCGGCAGCACGAGCAGGGGCATAGCGCACCTGGCTGCGGCCACTCCCATGGCTCAGCTCCTGTGCCTGCCCGCGCAGCCACTGCACGCCGGCGGCCTCACAACGCTCCAGCCAGAACTGCTGCAAGCGCGTTTTGTCGAACAGGCCGTAGTCGCGGCCGTGGCGCGTGGGGCTGTTGGCTGGATCGGCAGGGTCGCTGCTGCCGGAGCCGAAGTAACTGCAGGTGTCGCTCCAGCGGTGCTCCAGCAGGTGGCCCAGGCCTAGCGCATCCACCTCGTCTCCCCAGATCCCGTAGGTGTTGGGCCAGGGTTCGCGAGGATCAGTCGCCGCCAGCACTGCCACCGCCAGCCCCTGCTCCGCCAGCTCAGCGGCGATGGCCAGGGCCGCCGGGCCTGCGCCCACCACCAGCACATCAGTGGGCATCACACCGGTCGAAAGAGAGCTCATGCTGCATCACAGGGGCAGATAGAGGCTTCGTGGGGTGTCCTTAAAGGGACGGAAACCATGGTCCGCATAAAACGCCACCGCAGCAGGAGTCTTGGCATCAACAACCAGGGCATACCCTCCGACCGAGGCACTGGCATGGAGGCAACGTTGTACGGCCAGGGGCTTCTGCAGGAACCAGCACGAATGCCTGTTTAACACCACGGCGCATGTTCTGGTGCGCCTGCTGTTTTAAAAAGCGATCGAGGGCGGGCTCGCCACAGCAAAACTCCTTGCGATTGTGACGGGTTGGGTCGAGCAGCTCCTCCTCAAACACGGCTCACGCGCGTGCAGCCCTGCTCCAACGCATCCTGCAGGGCGGCGTTGGGCTCAAACGGCTGGGCGATGGCGGCATGAAAGGCCTTGAAATCCTGTTGTGACAGGGTGCTCTGCTGGTCGCGCTGGATGGCTTCGGCCGCACGCGCCTTGGCCGCGAGCCGCACAAACGACGCCATGGTCACCCCTCGCTGGCTGGGCTTTCAAGTTCGGCAGGGGAAGCGCCAGCGTCTTCGGTGGTGAGGGCGACAGCTTCATCCAGGGCGACCACCTCCAAAGGGGGCGCCTCCTCGTCGACGGGCACTTCCTCCTCCTCGGCAGCCGGTGGCACCAGCACGACTTCGCTGAGGCGATCGCGGGCATCGAGCTTCTGCAAGCGCACGCCCGTAGCCGCCCGCGACTGCTGCGGCACCGCATCGGCCTGGGTGCGCACGATCACCCCCTTCTCGCTCACCAGCAGCAGCTCCTCGCCAGCCCCGAGCACCTTGAGGCCCACCAGCACATCACCCTTATTGCGGAACTTGATCGCCCGCAGGCCCATGCCGGCGCGCTTCTGCAGGCGGAACTGATCCACCGGCACCCGCTTACCCAGGCCGCTGGCACTGGCCACCAGCACCCAAGGACCCTCGCTCGGTGCCACCTCCTCACTGTCATCGTCTTCGGCGCCCGCCGAACTGGCCACCCGATCGGCCAGCTCGGCGGGCAGCACATCCATGCTCACCAGCTGGTCGCCGGGGCGCAGGTTCATGGCCCGCACGCCGCGGGCGGTGCGGCCCAGGGGCCGCAACTCCTCGTCGTTGAGACGGAAGTGAATGGTCATGCCGTTGCGCGAGCCGATCAGGATGCTGTCGCCGGGCAGGGCCAAGCGCACCCAGGTGAGGGCATCCGCCTCCACCAAATCGATGGCGATCAAGCCATTGGAGCGGATGTTGGCAAAGGCCGATAGACGGGTGCGCTTAATCGTGCCGCCACTGGTGAGCATCACCAGCACACCGTCATCGGTGAATTCGCTAACCGCCAGCAACGAGGTGATCTGCTCCTCGCGGGGAATCGGCAACATCTGCACAATCGGCGTGCCCTTGGCAGCGCGGCTGCTGATCGGCACCCGATAGGCCGGCACGGTGTAAACAACGCCGCGATCGGAGAACAGCAGCAGGTTGTCGTGGTCGTTGCAGCTGATGAATAGCCGCACCGCCTCCTCACCCTGGGTCTTGGTGCCGGCCTTGCCGCGGGTGCCGCGGCTGGTGGCCTCGAATTCGCTCACCGGCATCCGCTTTAGGTAGCCGTTCTCGGTGAGCAACACCACCGAGCGCTCATTAGCGATCAGGTCGATATCCTCGAGGCCGCCCTCGAGATCCAGAATCTCCGTGCGGCGGGGCGAGTTGTAGCGAGTGCGGATCGCACCGAGCTCTTCGGTGATGATCGTGAGTACGCGCTCGCGATTGGCCAGGATGTCTTTGTAGTCGGCAATCTTGGCGACTAAATCCTCATGCTCAAGGCGGATCTTGTCGGCCTCGAGGGCCGTCAGTCGCCGCAGCTGCATCTGCAGAATGGCGTCGGCCTGGATCTCACTGAGGCCGTGGCGCTCCTGCAGCTGCACGCGGGCCGTGGCCGCATCGGAAGCAGCCCGGATCAGGGCAATGATCGGATCGAGTTGGTCTAGGGCCAGCAGCAGGCCCAGCAAGATGTGGTCGCGCTCCTCGGCTTTGCGCAGGAAGTAGCGGGTGCGGCGCTCGATCGTCTCGATGCGGAAGTCGAGAAACACCTGCAGCATCTTGCGCAGGGTGAGCAGCACCGGCTCCGACCTCACCAACGCCAGCATGTAGGCGCTGAAGTTGTTTTGCAGCGGCGTGAGTTTGAACAGGTTGTTCAGCACCACCTGGGGGTAGGCATCACGGCGCAATTCGATCACGATCCGCATGCCATCGCGGTCGGATTCATCGCGGATATCAGAGATCCCCTCCAGCTTCTTGTCGTTAACCAGTTCGGCGATCCGCTCAATCAGCGAGGCCTTGTTGGTTTGGAAGGGCAATTCGGTGATGATCACCGCATCGCGATCGGGGCGGCCCTTCACCTCCAGCGTTTCAATCGAGGCGACGCCCCGCATCGTCACTGAACCGCGGCCGGTGGTGTAGGTGTCACGGATACCGCGGCGACCCAAGATCTGACCTCCCGTGGGGAAATCCGGCCCCGGGATGATCGCCATCAACTGCAGATCGTCGATGTCGGGGTTGGCGATCAGCGCCAGCGTGCCGTCGATCAGCTCAGTGAGGTTGTGGGGTGGGATGTTGGTCGCCATGCCCACGGCGATGCCGGTAGAGCCGTTGAGCAGCAGCTGCGGAATCCGCGCCGGCATCACGGTGGGCTCCTGCTGGGAGCCATCAAAGTTGTCGGCGAAATCGACCGTTTCGGCTTCGATATCGTCGAGCAGGCTGTCGGTGGTCAGCGCCTGCAGCCGTGATTCGGTGTAACGCATGGCGGCCGGGGGGTCGCCGTCCACCGAGCCAAAGTTGCCATGCCCATTGACTAGGGGCATGCGCATGTTGAAGTCCTGGGCCATCCGCACCAGGGCGTCGTAGACGGCCGTATCGCCGTGGGGGTGGTACTTACCAAGCACCTCACCCACCACACGGGCGCACTTCCTATAGGGCCGGTCGCTGGTGAGACCCAGCTCATACATGGCGTAAAGGATGCGCCGGTGCACCGGCTTAAGGCCATCGCGGGCATCGGGCAGGGCCCGACCCACGATCACGCTCATCGCATACTCCAAATAGGAGCGCGACATCTCGTTGCGCAGATCGGTCAGGATGATCCTCGAATCACCGTTGCCACCGGACTCCCCCGGAATATCAGCACCGGGTTCGCTGGGGTCCGCCATGGATGACCGTCTTTACCAATGGTCAGTTTATCTAAAGCCCAGGGGGAATGCCCAAATCCGATCCATTCCCGCCACGCCAGGAGGCGGAGCTAAGGCTCAAGCAGCAACGGGGCCAGCTGCAGGTGCGCGCCGCCGCTGATTTTCGCAGCCTGGTGCTGCAAGCCGGGCTGGCCGAGGCCTACGCCAGCACTGATGTGGTGGTGGCAGCCGATGCGGGCTTCAGCGACCAGGCCAGCCTGCTCCTAAGCCTCGGCCCCACGGATCCACCGATCCGCCTGCGCGACGGCCAGCTGGCCGGAGTGGCGGGGTTGGCGGGCTGCGGCAGCGGCGAGCTGGTGCTGCCGATCGGCGGTGGCCTAGGCGATGCGATGGGCGGCGCCCAGCTGCTCGGCGCCCTGCTGCAGGGCCGGGCCCTGCCCTTCAACGCCAGCGGCGAGGCCACCGCCCTGCACCCCCGCCGGGAGCTGCACACGGAGCTGGGGCTGGAGCAGATCGGCGCTGGCCGGCTGCTGCTGCAGCGGGCCATCAGTGAAAACGGCGTAGTCGCCCTCAGCCAGGCGGAAGGGCCCTGCCCCAGCCCCTACGGCACCCTGCTGGGTCCAGCCGCCAACGCCCTTTATTCCTGCGGCGGCGCCGGCAGCATCGGCCTCACCATGCCGGGTTTGTCGCTGCTGGGGCCTGGCTCACCGGTGCTGGTAGGCGGCGCCATCGGCTGGGTGATAGGGGCTGGCAGCGGCCACCAGCCCGGTTGCCGGCGCCAGGCCAGCGGCCACGCCCGCACCCCCGGCGCGGCCGCCGCCGTGAGCGTGGACTTACACGGCCTGCGACCCGAGTGGGTGCGCCCTTGTTTTTTTGAGGGCCATGGCAGCGCCCTACTGATTGCGATTGCGGCGCCTGTGCCCCTGATCAATGCCGAGGTAGCGCGCCAGGCCGCCGCTGGCCCCCAGGAGCTCGAGGCGCCCGTGCTCGACCTGTCGGTGCCGCGGCGCATCAAACCCAGCCTGGGCTCGGTGAGCTACGCCGAACTGCTCAGCGGCACGATCCAGGTGGGAGGCCGCTCAGTGGCCTGTGCGCCCTCCCACAGCCCGCGACTGGCCGCCGCCGCCTGTGAGGCCTTGATAGCAGCCCTGATCGACGGAAGCTTCCCCCTGCGCCTGCCGGTGGTGCCGCTGAGCAGCCGCCCCAGCCTGCTGCCGATTGAGGCTTAGGGCTTGGAGGCTTAGCCAACCGCACCTAAGCTCCCGCCACATTCCTATCCCCGCCGCGCCGCCCGCCATGGCCGACGACACCACCACCAACCCCGACGGGGCTGTTCAACAGCCCGCTCCAGAGGCGGCGCCCCCCGAACCCAGCATTGCCGCCACCCTGGTAATTGAAGCCAGTCCCAGCGCCGGCTCCAACTCGTTCAGTGACGAAGCCGGGCCCCAAAGCGGCGAAGGTGGTGAGTGGGAGGTGCTGCTGGGCAAGCTGCGCCAGTGGCTCGATCAAAACGAGCTCAACAACCTGTGGGCCCAGGCCCGCAAACCGGTCACCATCCTGGCTGGCCTGGTGGGCCTGCTGCTGGTGGTGCGGGTCTACAGCGCCGTGCTGGGTGCCCTCGACAGCCTGCCCCTGGTGCCCGGCCTGCTCGAGCTAGCTGGGGTGGTGTGGGCGGTGCGCTACGGCATTCCCAAACTGCTGCGCAGCAGCGAGCGCGAACGGCTGCTGGGCGGTCTGAGCCAAAGCTGGAAAGCCTTCCGCGGCAAGGCCTGATCCCACCTTGCCCCGCGGCCTGCGGGCGGCTGGTTGATAGCTTGTCCCGAATTAGTTAACTCCAGGTGGACATTCAGCTCGGTCGCTTCCGCACTGTGCGTCGTGCCTACGGCATCGACGAGATCGCCCTGGTGCCGGGTGGCCGCACGGTTGATCCAGCTATCACGGACAGCAGTTGGAGCCTCGGCGGCATCAGCCGCGAGATTCCGATCATCGCCAGTGCCATGGACGGGGTGGTCGATGTGGCCATGGCGGTGGAACTGAGCAAACAGGGAGCCCTAGGCGTTTTGAACCTGGAGGGCGTCCAGTGCCGCTACGACGACCCCAATCCCATCCTCGACCGCATCGCCGCGGTGGGCAAGGAGGACTTCGTGCCCCTGATGCAGGAGCTCTACAGCCAGCCGGTGCGGGAAGACCTGATCCGTCAGCGGATTGCCGAGATCAAGCAGCAGGGCGGCATCGCGGCGGTGAGCGCCACTCCAGTGGCCGCCCTGCGATTCGGCAAGGCCATCGCCGAAGCCGGCGCCGACCTTTTCTTCGTGCAGGCAACGGTGGTCAGCACCGAGCACATCGGCCCTGAGGGCCAGGAGAGCCTGGATCTTGAGCACCTTTGCCGCACCTTCGGGGTGCCCGTGATCATTGGCAATTGCGTCACCTATGAGGTGGCACTGAAGTTGATGCGGGCCGGCGCCGCCGGCGTGATGGTGGGCATCGGCCCCGGTGCTGCCTGCACCAGCCGCGGTGTGCTGGGTATAGGCATTCCCCAAGCCACCTCAGTTTCCGACTGTGCCGCCGCCCGCGACGAATATTTCACCGAGAGCGGCCGCTACGTACCGATCGTGGCCGATGGCGGCATCGTCAACGGCGGTGACATCTGCAAGTGCCTGGCCTGCGGCGCCGACGCCGTGATGATCGGTTCCCCCATTGCCCGCGCCAGCGAGGCCCCCGGCCGGGGCTTCCACTGGGGCATGGCAACCCCTAGCCCGGTGCTGCCCCGCGGCACCCGCATCAAAGTTGGCACCACCGGCAGCCTGGAAAAAATTTTGCGGGGTCCGGCCGGTCTCGATGACGGCACCCAGAACCTGCTGGGCTGCATTCGCACCTCAATGGGCACCCTCGGCGCCCGCACCATCAAAGACATGCAGAAAGTGGAGGTGGTGGTCGCCCCATCCCTGCTCACTGAAGGCAAGGTCTACCAAAAAGCCCAGCAGCTAGGCATGGGCAAATAAGCAAGGGCGGTTGTTGCTGCAGGCGGGACAGATTGCAGCGTTAGCCTCAGCAGGTGCGAGCTTCGGCTCTCACACTCCTCACACCCTCCAGCCCGGCGCGTCCGGGCCTTTTGTCTTCTCCCTGCCCAGGCTCACCGGATCACGACCTGCAACGGTCGTGGGTAGGCCTTAAACAACCTTGCTAGATTCGCCAAACCCTGATCCTGCAAGGATGTCCAGCGCCGCTGCTGTCACTGATGCCTCCTTTGAGCAAGACGTGCTCAAAAGTGATTTGCCCGTGCTGATCGACTTCTGGGCCCCCTGGTGCGGCCCTTGCCGCATGGTGGCGCCAATCGTCGACGAAATCGCCACCGAATTCGAAGGCAAGATCAAAGTTTTCAAGCTAAACACCGACGAAAATCCAAACGTCGCCAGCCAGTACGGCATCCGCAGCATCCCCACCCTGATGATCTTCAAGGGGGGCCAAAAGGTCGACACGGTGGTTGGTGCAGTACCTAAAACAACCCTGTCGTCCACAATTTCCAAGTACCTCTGAGCGCAGTTGAGCATCTAGTCCTGAGCGACCCATCCCATTTCGGCCAGAGCCCTTTGCAGGTTCTGGCCCATGAGCTCGAAAACCACCCCCAGCGGCATCTGATCGAGCGCTCCCTGGTTTCCCTGCTGCAGGTGGGTCGCCACGAGCATGGCCGGGATGAATGGCGGCTGATCAGTGGCGCGCTGGCCGACATCAGTGAGGCCCTTGAGGTCTTTCGCCCCCGCCGCCACACCCGCAAGATCACCGTCTTCGGTTCAGCTCGCACGGTGCAAAGCGACCCCAGCTACGCGTTGGCCGAAGAGCTGGCCCGCTATGCGGTGGCCGCTGGATTTGACGTAATGACCGGCGCCGGCGGCGGCATTATGGAGGCCGCCAACAGCGGTGCCGGCTGCGAGGCCAGCATCGGCCTCAACGTGGACCTGCCGTTTGAGCAGCACGCCAACCGCTTTGTGAGCAGCTGCGATGGCCGGCTGCTCCACTTCCGCTATTTCTTCACCCGCAAACTTTTCTTTTTGCGTGAGAGCGATGCCCTGGTGGTGATGCCAGGCGGCTTCGGCACCCTCGACGAGCTATTCGAATCGCTCACCTTGATCCAAACCGGCCGCACCCCACCGATTCCCCTGGTGCTGCTTGCCCCTCCCGGCAACCCCTTTTGGAGCGGCTGGAAGCGGGATGTCAGCCAGGGGTTGGCCGCCAGCGGCCTGATCTCCCCCGAAGACGGCGACATATTGAGGGAGGCCCACAGTGCCGAGGAGGCAGTGGCCCACATCAGCCGCTTCTATCGCCTTTTTCACTCCGCCAGGCTGGGCGACAACCGCATCGAGCTGCTGCTCAACTGCGCCCTGCAGCCAGTTCAGCTAGCTGCCCTCAACCTGCAGTTCGATGATCTGGTGGATGAGGGTGTTATCCAGGCGAGCGAGACCGTCGACGATGCCGGCCTGCTGCGCCCCTGCCTGAATTTCCACTTCAATCGCCGCCGCATCGGCCGGCTCTACCAGCTGCTCGACACACTCAACGGGCTGGAGGTGCCTCCAGAGCAGCTGCTTACGGAGCCCGGCCGCCGCCAACCCAGTTCTTCGGCCCCATGAGTCGCCTCGGCTTGATCGATTACGGCATGGGCAATCTGCACTCTGTGCAGCGAGCTTTCGAACGGCTTGGCGCAACGGTCCAGCCCGTTCAAAGCGGCGCCGAAATGGAGGGCTGCAAGGCCCTGGTGCTGCCAGGGGTGGGAGCCTTTGATCCGGCGATGGAGCGCCTGCGCCAGGGTGGTCTGGCCGAGGCGATCACGACCTGGTGCGATGCCGGCCGGCCCCTGCTGGGCATTTGCCTGGGGCTGCAGCTGCTGTTTGAGGCCAGTGACGAGGGCGAAGCAACTGGTCTGAGCCTGCTCAAGGGGCGGGTGCGGGCCCTGCCCCGCCGGCCAGGCCACCCGATTCCGCACATGGGCTGGGAGCCCCTGGTGCCAGCAAACCCCAGTCCCCTGCTACCGGCCGGCAGCCCGGAGAGCTGGGTGTATTTCGTGCACTCCTACGCCGCCGAGCCCAGTGATCCGGCCTGCAACACCGCCCTGGTGCGCTTCGCCGACACCGCTGTCACCGCCGCTGTCTGGCAAGGAGCCATTGGCGCCTGCCAGTTTCACCCGGAAAAATCAGGCCCCCACGGCGAGGCGATCCTGCGCCGCTGGCTGGCCTGGCTCGCTGCCTTATGAGCCTGCGGCTTAGCGGGGGCCGGCGGCTGCAGAGTCCACCGGGGAGCATCGCCCGCCCCACCAGCTCCCGGGTGCGGCTGGCGGTAATGAACCTGCTGGCAGCCGAGCTGCCCGGCTGCGCCTGGCTGGATCTATGCAGCGGCAGCGGCGCTATGGCCTGCGAAGCCCTGCATCGGGGTGCTAGCCGAGTTGTGGCGATCGAGCAGGACCGCCGCATCGCCGCCGTGACCCGTACCAATCTCGAAGCGGTGCATCAGGGGCTAGGTGACGCCGGCCGCCAAGCAAGCGCCTGGGCGGTGCACTGCCGCGAGGTGGGGCGTTGGCTGGCGGAGCCAAATCAACAGGCAGCCTTTGATTTGATCTATGCCGACCCCCCCTACGCCGCAGACCTTTATGCCCAGATAGCCAGTGCTGTGCTGGCAGGAGGCTGGCTCAATCCAGGCGGCACCTTGATCTGGGAATGCGCCAGCTCCAAGCTGCCAGCGATTCCAGCCGGGTGGAGCAAGCGCGATGAACGCCGCTACGGCAGCACCAGCTTGCTGCTGCTGGACCAAGTCAACTGAAGCGCCGTCTGAAGCTCAGACAAAAGCTCAGTCGAGCAGGGTGCCACGGCGATACTGGTTCCAGGCGGCTACAAACAAACCAGCCAGGGTCACGGGGATTAGACCGAGCACGATGCCGCAGAGCAGGGGTTCGATCATGGGAGCACTGACAAGGCGTTCAGGGCACAATTGTTCCACGCCCATCCCCCCCATCGCGAGCGCCCCGCACCAACTGTGACCGGCCAACCCCTAAACCCAGATGCCGCAAAAGGGCGCCGCGGCCTGATCGCTGCCCTGGTGGGCATGGCGGCCGCGGCCTGCATCGTGGCGGTGTTGCTGGTGCTGCCTGCGGCCCAGGCCGATCCCTACAGCCGTCAGACCCTTGAGCTCAGCGGCTCCAGCGAGAAGGGCGGCCGGCTGTTTCGGCTCAATTGCGCCGGCTGCCACGGCATCGCCGCCCAAGGGCTGGTGGGCCCCAATCTCCACGGGGTCGCCGCCCGCAAGAGCTCCCGCCAGCTGATCCAGCAGGTGGTGAGTGGCCGCACGCCGCCGATGCCCCGCTTCCAACCGGAACCCCAGGCCATGGCGGACCTGCTGGCCTATCTGAACGGTCTTGTGTGAGCGGCGCCGCCCAGCTGGCCGTAGTGCTGGTGGAACCCTCCGGGCCGCTCAACGTCGGCAGCGTTGCTCGCCTCTGCGCCAACTTCGACGTAGCTGAGCTGCGCCTGGTGGCGCCCCGCTGCGACCACCTCGGGGAGGAGGCCCGGCGCATGGCCGTACACGGCAGCTGGCTGCTGGAGCAGGCCCGCCTGTTCCCCAGTCTCAGCGCCGCCCTGGCCGACTGCTGCCGGGTGGTGGCCACCAGCGGCCGGCGCTCCGGCGAGCCCCTACCCCTGCAAGCACCGGAGCCGGCCCTGCGCTGGCTGGCCCAGGCCAGGGGGCCCTGCGCCCTGGTGTTCGGCCGGGAGGATCGGGGCCTCAGCAACGACGAGCTGCTCCAGGCTGGCCAGCTGCTCACCCTGGGCAGCGGCGACGCCTATGCCTCCCTCAACCTCTCCCACGCTGCAGCCCTGGTGCTGCATAGCTGGCATTGCTTAGAAAGCAGCCTGGGCAGCAGCCCTGAGGTTGGCGCCCTGCCGGAGCCAAGCGAACGCCAGGCCCTCGAAGCGATGCTCGGCGATGCCGAGGCCCTGCTGCTCGACGTGGGCTTCCTCCATCCCCACACTGCCCACGCCCGCATGGCCAAGCTGCGGGGGCTGCTACAGCGGGCCCAAATCTCCACTGAAGAGGT
>NZ_JAGQCP010000045.1:0-20029 GCF_024346255.1 Cyanobium sp. BA5m-10
CGGCTTGCCCCTAGTGCTCCTGATCTGGGCGTCGGTACGCAAGGAGGGATCCTTGGTGCGCCTGCTGGGGATTTATTGGAAGGTGGCCAGCCTGTTGCTGCTTGCAACCCTGCTGCTCACCGACCGGCGGCCCCTCGGCTTTGTGGTTTTGCTGCTGGCCCAGCTACTGGTGGTGCTTAGCGTCTGGTTCTGGGTGGATCTCAACGAGGAGCTGGCCGACCTGCCGCCCTGGCGTCCCTTGCCCCTGACCCTGCGCATCTGGCGCTGGAGTCTTACGGTGTGGGCCGTGCTTGGCGCCCTGCTTACTGCCACGGCCCTTGGCTGTTTGGGCCCCGGAGGCTTGGCCCAGCCCCGTTGCGCCGCTTGGATTCAGCCGCCCCTCGGCCTGCACCGGCATGTTGAGGGTCTGTTTGCCTTCATTTTTGGCGGCGAATGGACCCCTGGCGTGGCCGCCTTCATCGGTTACGTGGGTTTGGTTGCCTATGTGGTGGGACTGTTGCAATGGCTGCTGGTGCGCTTGCCGAAGCAGGGGCGAATCGCTGGCGATTTCTGAGGATCAGCCCTATTGCTTCCTCTGCCGCCCCGCCTTCTCTCTGGCCATGACCCTCTCCGCTGCATCTGCGATGGCCCTGCTGGCCAGGCTGGAAGAATTGAGCCGGGAGCGGCCCGATCGGGTGCTGCGGCTCAGGGGCCAGCTTCAGTTGGCGGCAGGTCCGCTTGAGCCCTACGAGCTGCTGATTTTTCGCGGTTTTTCGAGCAGCACCACCCACCCCACCGATTTCGATCCCGACCAGCCACTGCTGCCCGAGGGGGCGGTGATCGAAACAGCTGAATTACTGCAGGCCCCCCTGAATCCGGCCTCGGAACAGCTGTTGGCTGGGCCCGTTTCCCCTGAGGTTTTCCTTGAATCCGGCGGTTGGGATTGAGCCCCCAGATCAGCCCATCCCAACCAGGCGGCGCCAATCACTGCAGCAGGATTCCAGCTGGGCGGCGTGGCACTGCAGCTGGGTCTGGCTGGCTAGTTCGAAATCGACGAAATCAAAGCCTGGGGCCACTGTGCAGCCCACCAGGCTCCATGTGGTGTTTCCAGTTACGGGTTCAGCTGCGAACCAGCTGCCAGCAGGCACTACAACCTGGGGCCGTTCTCCGGTGCTTAGATCAAGCCCAAGCCTGCTGACGCAAGCCTGGCCATCCGGGTGGAGTTGATAGATCAGGAGCCCGTCGCCGCCATGGTGGTGCCAGGCCTCATCGGAGCAGATCCGATGCCATCTGGACCACTCGCCTGCTGCCAGTAAATACAAGATCGCCGTGCTGGCGGCCCTGGGTCCCCGCGGCGTTTCCACCACCTCACTTGACCGGTAGGTCTCGCGGTAGTGGCCACCCTCCGGATGGGGCTGGAGTTCCAGCCGCTCAATCAGTGCCTTGGCGTTCAGGACAGCACTGCCACGCAGCGACCGCAGAGGCTGGGATGGGCGCTGTGCTGGCCGATGTCGCTCTCGTAATGCCAGCAGCGCTCGCATTTTTGGCCTTCGGCCTTGGCAATGCGCACCGTGATGCCGTTTTCGCTGGCTTCGGCCAGTAGCTCGGCAGGAACTGCACCTCCTTCCTCCAGTCCCGACACCAGCAGCCAGTCGGCCAGGTTGTCGACGCTGGGGTGGCTTGAGCTGGCCAGCCAGTTCAGGGCCTCCGCCGTGTTGGTGCTGCCTGCTTCCAGCTCCAGCTGCACCTGGGCTTCCAGCGAAGCACCGAGCTGGCCGCTGGAGCGGCAGCTCTCCAGTTGGCGATTCACCAAAGATCGCAACTCCAGGATTCGCTCCATCGGCGCCTCCAGTTGCGCTTGGCGCCAGCCATCGGGGGCCGTGGGCCAGCCCCGTTCGAACACCGAGGTTTCGGCTACCGGGTAGGGCAGGTTTTGCCAGATGTCCTCGGCCATGTGGCACAGCACCGGTGCGATCAGCCCGGCGAGACGCTCCAGCACCAGGCTCAGCACCGTTTGGCAGCTGCGGCGGCGGAACTCATCGGCTCCGCTCACGTAGAGGCGGTCCTTGGCGATGTCGAGGTAGACGTTGGACAGGTCCACCACGCAGAAGTTCTGCAGGGCTTGGAAGAAGCGGTAAAACTCATAGCGCTCGAAGTCTCCCGTCACGCTGTCGATCAGGGCGGCGGTGCGCTGCAGCATCCACTGATCCAGCAGAGGCAGCTGGTCGTAGGGCACGGCATCGCTGTCTGGTGCAAAGTCGTGCAGGTTGCCGAGCAGGTAGCGGGCCGTGTTGCGCACCTTGCGGTACACATCCGCCAGCTGCTTGACGATCCCAGGCCCCAGCGGCACGTCGGCCGAGTAATCCACCGAGCTCACCCACAGGCGCAGCACATCGGCGCCGTAGGCAGGCTCTTGCTTTTCGTTCTTGCCTCCCTCCACCAGCACCGCCGGATCGACGACGTTGCCCAGCGATTTGCTCATCTTGCGGCCCTTCTCATCGAGGGTGAAGCCGTGGGTGAGCACCCGCTTGTAGGGGGCGTGGCCATTCACGGCCACTGAGGTGAGCAAGCTGCTCTGGAACCAGCCGCGGTGCTGATCGCTGCCTTCTAGGTAGAGATCGGCGGGGTAGTGAAGGCCGCGCTCTTGGAGCACGCCAGCCCAGGAGGAGCCTGAGTCAAACCACACGTCCATGGTGTCGCTGCCCTTGCGCCAGTTGCTGGCTTCGGCGGCGTAGGCCTCAGGCAGCAGGCCTGCCTCATCGCGCTGCCACCACACATCCGCACCGTGCTCGGCGATCAGGGCCTGGATGTGGCCCAGGGTGGCTTCGTTGAGCAGCACCTCACCCGTTTCGCGGTGATAAAAGACGGGGATCGGCACGCCCCAGGTGCGCTGGCGGCTGATGCACCAGTCGCCCCGATCGCTCACCATCGCTTCAATTCGGTTGCGGCCGCTGGCAGGCAGCCAATCCACCTCGGCGATGGCGCCAAGAGCGGCGGCGCGGAAGCCCTCCACTGAGGCAAACCATTGCTCGGTGGCTCGGAAGATCGTCGGTTTTTTGGTGCGCCAGTCGTAGGGGTAGCGGTGTTCGTAGCGCTCTTGCTTGAGCAGCAGGCCGGTGGCTTCCAGGGCACTGAGGATCGCGGGGTTGGCGTCCTTGAGCACGTTGGTGCCAGCAAACGGCCCGGCTTCGGCGGTGAGGTTGCCGGCCTCATCCACGGGGCAGAGCACAGGCAAGCCGTATTTCTTGCCGGTGTTGAAGTCGTCTACGCCGTGGCCCGGGGCGGTGTGCACCAGGCCCGTGCCGGCCTCAGTGGTGATGTAGTCGCCGCCGATTACCACCGGGCTGGTGCGCTCCAGCAGCGGATGGCGGTAAGTAATTCCCTCTAGCTCGCTGCCCTTAAGGATTAAAAGAGGAGTGAGCTCCAGTCCCAGGCTGGTTTGCAGGCTCTCAATCAGCTCAGCGGCTACCACCAGGTGGCTGGCGGCTGGGGTGGGGGCGTCGCCCCTTGCAGCCACTGCGCAGATGGCGTAGTCGAGCCGCCCATTCACCGACACCGCCAGGTTGGCCGGCAGTGTCCAGGGGGTGGTGGTCCAGATAGCCACTGCCAGGCCGCCAGCCCCTGTGGCCGCCTTGGCCGTTAGGCCAGCAGCTTCTAATTGGGTGGCCAGGGCCTCGGGTAGCGCCACCACCGGGAAGGCCGCGAAAACGCTGGGGGAGGTGTGGCCGTCGGGATATTCGAGTTCGGCTTCGGCCAGGGCGGTGCGGGAGCTGGGGCTCCAGTGCACCGGTTTGAGGCCTCGATAAATGTGGCCAGCTAGCACCATGGCGCCAAAAACGCCGATCTGGGCGGCCTCGTAGTCCTTCTGCAGGGTGAGATAGGGCGTTTCCCAGTCAGCCCAGATGCCCCAGCGGCGGAAGCCGCTCTTCTGGCCCTCCACCTGCTCGAGGGCGTAGGCGTGGGCCTTCTGGCGCAGCGTTACCGGGGTGAGCTCGGCCCGGTCGCTGCTGCTGAGCCCCTGCAGCACCTTGAGTTCGATTGGTAGGCCGTGGCAATCCCAGCCAGGCACAAACCGCGCCCGCTTGCCCTGCAGCAGGGCGGTTTTGTTGATGATGTCCTTAAGGATTTTGTTGAGAGCATGGCCCACGTGCAGGGCCCCATTGGCGTAGGGAGGGCCGTCGTGCAGGGTGAAAACCTCGCCGGGGTTCTGCTGGCTCAGGCGCTCATAGAGCCGCTGCTGGGCCCAGAACGCCTGGATTTCCGGCTCGCGCACCTTGGCATTAGCCCTCATCGCAAAGGGCGTCTGCAGCAGGTTGAGCGTGTCCTTGTAGGAGAGGGGGTAGGAGACGGGCGCAGGGCTGGCGGTCACGTCGCCTGGGGGCAGCAGAGCTGATTATCCCGCCTGGCTGCTGGAGGGCTCGGGCAGCGGTTGCGGTTCCGGGATTTCGGCCGTCACCAGGCTGTCGATCACCAGGCTGTCGATCTCGCTTATGGAGCTCGGCTCTTCCGGGCGCACCCAGCGTTTGCCACTGGCTTTGGGCTGGCGTTGCTGAGTCAGCCATTGGCTAATGCCTGAAGTGGCAGTGGTCAGGAGGGTGAGCAGATGGGCCAGGCTGGCGCCGGCTTGTTGCAGGCTCGTCTGCCAGCGTTCCGTCGACCAAAGCCGCTGCTGCTCCTCAGCGGTGAGCTGCCGCCAGCGGCCCTGGGAAACCTCGCCTGCGAGCCTGCCGATCAGTAGGCCACCGCAAAGCACGCCCAGCATCGGTGCGCCCGTGAGCCGGTCTGCACTGGTTACAAGCACCAGGCCCAGCAGCAGCACTACGGCGCCCCAGGCCGAATCCCGTGGCCGGCTCAGTTCGGTGGCCAGCAGCGGCAGCAGCAGGATGGCGAGTCCCAGCAGCAGCGCCAGGAGTCCGCCCAGGGTGGCGAGCATGGCCAGAAGGCGTGGAGTCCCCCATTGTGGGCGACTCCACGCATCTGTCTCTACAGTCCCGTTCTGCCCACCTGGCGGAATTGGTAGACGCGCTGGTTTTAGGTACCAGTGGCTTAGGTCGTGGGGGTTCAAGTCCCCCGGTGGGCATCATCACTTTCTTAAGTTGCCTTGATGCAACGTTCTGGGATCTGGTTCGGCTGAGATGACACAGGTTCTGGGCGCCTCTTCAACTGCCGTGCACTCCGAGGGGGCAATGGCATCTCCCTCGCGGCTTGTGCCGCGCGAATTTCTTGACCCGCCTGCTGCCTGGAACCCCACGGTTGGGCTGTTTTTGGCTGGCTACGGCTTGGCTGCCCTCACGATTTGGGGCTGGTTTGTGGCTGGCTGGCCCCTGCCCGTGCTGCTTGGTACCGGATTTCTGGCCCTGCACTTAGAGGGCACGGTGATTCACGACGCCTGCCACAACGCGGCCCATCCGCACCGCTTCTGGAATGCGGTGATGGGCCATGGCGCTGCCCTGCTGCTTGGCTTCAGCTTTCCCGTTTTTACCAGGGTGCACCTGCAGCACCATGCCCATGTGAATGATCCCAAGAACGATCCTGATCACATCGTCAGCACTTTTGGACCCCTGTGGTTGATTGCGCCACGATTTTTCTATCACGAGCTGTTTTTCTTCCGCCGCCGTTTGTGGCGTCGTTATGAACTGTTTGAGTGGGGCCTAGCTCGGGTTGTATTTGTGGCGATTGTTGTGGCCGCTGCAAAATTTGGCTTTCTTGACTTTATTTTCAACTGCTGGTTTGCCCCTGCCCTAATGGTCGGAGTGACCTTGGGCCTGTTCTTTGACTACTTGCCCCACCGCCCCTTCCAGTCGCGCAACCGCTGGCACAACTCCCGCGTTTATCCGGGACGACTGATGAATTGGTTGATCATGGGTCAGAATTATCACCTTATTCATCACCTGTGGCCGTCTATACCCTGGTTTGAATACCGCCCTGCTTATCACGCCACTAAGCCCATCCTTGATGCCAAAGGTTCGCCCCAGCGGCTTGGCTTGTTTGAAACCAAAAATGATGGTCTTAACTTCCTCTACGATATCTTTCTTGGCGTTCGAAGTCATCGCAAAAAGCGCAGCAAGCTTAGGCCTATTGCTGCATTAATGCCCACCCGCCATGCCCGCAGGCGAGTGCTGGAGTTGCTTCATCGCACTGCAATTTCGCCGGTGCGATAATTGGATAGCTGACTTGGCTCAGCTAGCTACGATTTTGGGCACCCGGATGAAGTCTCCCTCCCTTTGGGGAGCTTCATTTAGTAGCTCTTCGCGCACGTCCGTAGGGGTTACCAGATCTTCACGGCAGACGTTTACTACTTCCACCGCTCGAGTGGTGGCTGGCACTCCTTCTGTGTCTACTGTTTCAAGGTGGGCTACGTAGTCGAGGATGCGCTCGAGCTGGCCGGTGTAAGTGGCGATCTTGGCCTCGGGCAGGTCTAGGCGGGCCAGCTTGGCGACCTTGCGCACGTCGTCTGCGGTGATCTTGCTCATCGGGAATTACCAGATATGCCGACGCTAGCGCTCAGGTCAGAAAGGCTTCCAGGTCTGAGGCAAGGGCGGTGGCGGCCAGCTCCAAGAAGCGCTCGCCATGGCTGGCCTGGGCCAGGTAGGGGTTTGAGCCCATGCGGCCATCCGGATGGCGGCGGCGGAAATCTTCGGGGCCGTGGATGGGGCCGGCCGGGGCTGGATCAGGCAGGGGCCTCTGCTTGGTCTGCAGGCTGGGCTCCAGGTGCAATGTGAGGGCTATTTCGCTGGGGGTGGCGTGGTGACCTTCTTCCGCGCCATAAAGGCTGCGCGCCTCCTGCATTACCGGGCCAGCCATGAACCAATTGGCCAGCTTGCAGCGCAGCCGCGGCGCCACCGCCAGGCCCCGATCGGCGGCGCTGGCATAGGCCTGGGCAAAGGCGGCCTTGCTGGTGGCGATGTTGCCGCCATGGCCGTTGATCACGTAGATGCGCTCGAAGCCGTGGCGTGCAAGTGACAGCACCACGTCGTGCAGAACGGCTAGCAGGGTGGATGGTTGCAGGCTCACGGTGCCAGCAAAGCCCAAGTGGTGCTCGGCCATTCCGAACGCCTGGGCCGGAGTCACCAGCACGCCGGTGCGGCTGCCCACTTCCAGGGCCACGGCCTCGGCCGTGAGCGCATCGGTGCCGATGGCGCCGGTGGGGCCGTGCTGCTCAGTGGACCCTAGGGGCACGATCACGCCCTTGCAATTTTCCAGATAGGTCTCCACCTCAGGCCAGCTACGCAGTTGCAGGCGAATGGCGTCATTGGAGCTGGCGGATTGGATCATGGTGAACAGCAGGTAGACCCTGGAGACTGGCTAATGTTTGAAGGCCAGCAGTGCCTCGGCCCATGCTGCACCGCAAGCTTTATCAGTTTTGTGCCGAACAGCGCCCGGTGTGGGTGTTTTTGCGTGACCAGCAGCGCTGGATTGAGGAGGCCACGGTGGTGGAGCTCGAGGGGGATCTCGTCACCCTGCGCTACGACGCTGAAGACGACGACGAAACCCACAGCTGGGAGGAGAGCGTGCGGCTCGATTCAATCGGGGCCGTCAGCACCAGGCTGGCCTACGTCTGCCGCAGTGGCAGCCCCGATGACGTGATCACCTCCGAAGACTGCCCTGAGGCCGAGAGGCTGTCTGGTCAGGGTCAGTGAGCGGTGCCGTTGCCGTCGTAGTCGTCGCTGTCGTAGTAGCCGCCTTTGGTGCCAAAAAACAGGGTGGCCAGTACAAAAAGGCCGCTGCCAAAGATCAGTACGGTGGCGAGGGAGAAACCGGTGGTGTGCATGGCGGACCCTGGTTTTGGCACTAAGGACTTCAGTTTGCTGGCGGCTGCTCCCAGTGGCGAGCAACACGTCGAACTTGTGGTGAATCCATTGCCGAAGGCCTTCTTCGCCCGCCCCGCCGAGCAGGTTGCCCCTGAGCTCATCGGCTGCCTGCTGGTGAAACGCCAAGCCTCAGGCGAGTTGCTGTGGGGCGTAATTGTGGAAACGGAGGCGTATTGCCAGAGCGAGCCCGCCTGCCACGGTTATCGCCGCCGCTCCCCCAGCAACGAAACCCTGTTTGGTGAGCCTGGGCGGTTTTATGTCTATGTGAGCTATGGCATTCACCACTGCGTCAACGTGGTGACAGGGAGAGCCGACTGGGCCAATGGGGTGCTGCTGCGCGCCGTGGCCATTCCTGGTGAGCCGGAGCGGCTGGCGGCGGCTCCCGCCCTATTGGCACGCTGCTTTGGCATCGATCGCTCCCATAACGCCCAGCTGGTGCATCCCGATCAGGGCCTGTGGCTCGCCCCGCGCCCCCCAGCGCTGGCAAATATGGCCGCGGTCCACTTGATGCAAACCAGCCGCATCGGCATCTGTCAGGGCCAGGACCTGCCCTGGCGCTGGTATTGGCGGGCGAGCCGCAGCATCAGCCGGCGGGTCAGGGGTGATCGGCAGCTTCCAGCGCAGGAGGCTGGAAGGATCAGCGGGGTGTGATCACCCTCGGTTGCAGATTCAGCGCGCGTGCAGGATTGGCGAAGCTGCGCTGATCGAAAGAGGCGATCGCCGTGCAGGCGCGGCAACTGGCATGGTGCAGCGCATCGGCGAAATCAAGCCCGGCGCGCAGCCCTGCCAAGGCCTGTTCGATTGCGGCGCGGTCTTCGAGCTGGAGGGTTGGCAGGTTCAGCAGTGCGTCAAAGACAAGCCCAACCTGATCCCGGCTGAATCGGTAATACCCCCGTAGCACCCACTCCAATTCCAGAGCCACGGTTTTGGGCATAAACAGGCCCTGGCCCGATTCGAGCAAGGTGCGTGCGGCTTCTCTCTGCTTGACGGTGGCGTCATCGGCACCGGCTTCGTCGATGAAGTAGCGGGCCAGCACATTGGTATCCAGGCCGATCACGGCTGCAACAGCATGGCCGGATCGAAGTCGCTTGGCACGGCTGGGATGGTCGTTTTCAGCAGGCCAAAGCCGCTGGCTGTGGGGCTGCTTGCTGGTCGCGCCGGCCTCACCTCCAGGTGATCGCCCACCAATTCAAAACAAACACGGCTGCCCCTGTGCAAGCCCAGCTGCTGCCGCATCATCTGGGGAATCGTCACCTGCCCTTTGCTGGTCACGGCGCAACCGCTGGATTCAGCCATGGCGAGGCCTAGCTTGGATAGGTATTACTTGGTAAGAATAGGTGCTGTGGTGTCCCTCGGCTGGCCCTACCGTGGTCCTGTGAGTCGCCGCACCCCTTGAGCAGCTGGAGCCACCGCCACGTGCTGGATCTGGCGGCCTTTTCGCTGGATGATTTCACCACCGTGCTCACGCTGGCCCAACGTTTCCGGGCCCTGCCGGTGGCTGGAGCTCGCAAGTTGCCCGCCCTGCAGGGGCGGTTGATGACCAGCCTTTTCTTTGAACCAAGCACCCGCACTCGCAGCAGTTTTGAGCTGGCGGCAAAGCGGCTCTCTGCCGATGTGCAGAGTTTTTCTCCCTCCTCCAGCTCCCTCAGCAAGGGCGAGAGCCTGCTCGATACGGCCCGCACTTACGTGGCGATGGGCGCCAATGTGCTGGTGGTGCGCCATCGCTGCGCCGGGGTGCCCCAGAGCCTGGCGGCCGAGCTCGACCGTGCCGGTGAGCGGGTCGCGGTGCTCAATGCTGGCGATGGCCTGCACAGCCATCCCAGCCAGGGATTGCTGGATTTGTTCACCCTGGCGCGCCACTTTGCCCCTGAAGCCCCCACGCCCGCGGCTCTGAGGGGCAAGCGCATTGTGATTGTGGGTGATGTGCTCCACTCCCGCGTGGCCCGCTCCAACCTCTGGGCCCTCACCGCCTGCGGCGCCGAGGTGGTGCTCTGCGGCCCGCCCACCTTGCTGCCCGCCGCCTTCGCCGACTTTGTAGCGGCACCACCGCCAGGCCAGGCGGCCGATCCGGTGGCGGCGCGGGGCCCGGTGCGGATTGAGCGCAGCCTGGAGCAGGCCCTGGCCGGGGCCGATGCGGTGATGACTCTGAGACTTCAGAAGGAGCGCATGCATCAGCACCTGCTCACTAGCCTCGACACCTATCACCGGCAATTCGGCATCACCCGATCGCGCCTAGCCCCCTGCGGCCCGTCCGTGCCACTGCTGCATCCGGGCCCGGTGAATCGGGGCGTGGAGCTGGCGGGAGATGTGCTCGACGATCCCGCCGTTTCACTGGTGGAGGAGCAGGTGCGCAATGGCATCCCTGTGCGCATGGCCCTGCTCTATCTGCTGGCCGCGGCAGAACCGCTGGCTTGAAAAGCTTTCCAGCAGTTGAATCAGAGCAACTTGAAGCCGTCAAGCAGCAAGCCGTAGAGCAAGCCGATTCGTGCCATATCGAGCAATTGCAGCACGAGTGCATCGCCACCACGACGTATCAGCGGTCCCCTGGCGCGAATGGCCAGCTCGATGGCGGCCACGCAGATCAGTGCCCCCACCGGGTCGAGCTTGGCCAGGGTGCCGGTGATCGAGCCGACGGCTCCGCCAATGCTGAAGCTGATCAGCAACACGATCAACAACAGCGATAGTCGCCGCCAGGGATTGGCTGCCCAACTCTCTAGGGCCGCCCGAGCCTGGGCAACCCGTTCCTGAAAGCCGGTCTGTTGATAACGACTTCCGGGAGGTGAGGCCATCACGGCTGAAGGGTTATCAGCGAGGGCCAAAAGGGGAGGCAGGGATGCTGAAGGCGGTGATCCCCATCACCCGGCCCGAGCCCTGCCATTGCTTTTCTACACCATCTCTGGCGTGTGCGCAGCCTTTTGGCGCTACATATAGGGGATTCCAATAAAAAAGCCCGAGGCCAATGGCCCGGGCTGGGTGATGGGGACTGAGCAACCAAAGCGCCTGGCTGGCCAATGATCAACTGCCCGCAGACGTTTGCCAGAGCGTCCCAAGGGGCTTGACGTCCCCCAGGGGCTTCCCGATCTGGGTCTCAGCCGTCGCTGTCCTTCTTGCGTGAGGATTTGCCCTCGAGGAGCTCCAGTAGAGCTTCCATCTGGGCCATAACCCCACGTACCTCGCCGGCTTCTGGCAGTAAGCCGTCGTCCATGACACCCTGGTGCATTTCTCGGAGCTCCTGGCGGATGTACCGCAGGTGGCTAACCACCTGTTCGCGTTTCGACTGCGACATCTATGGGTGTTCTACTGATGCACCCTTTTACCGCATCGCCGGGTCACTTCTGGCCAAACCTTGCCTTGGCCTGCTCGTAGAAGGGGGCATCGATGGCGCTAAGACCGGCCTCCTGGGCCATGGATTCGATGCGGCGCCGCACTGCTGGACGTACAAAAAAGGGCACTTCCTTAAGTTTGGCTTCGGCGTCTGGATGCCAATCCATAGGGCTGACCAGCAGCACTTCTTTGAGTCGTAATGGAGAATAGGGGACTCGAACCCCTGACCTCTGCGGTGCGATCGCAGCGCTCTACCAGCTGAGCTAACTCCCCGGCTTAGGGCTCTCTTGTCCCTAGAAGCCCATTATCCCCGACCTCACCTCCCTAGCAACTTCCATGAACGCGTCGATCACCCCCGAACGGCTCGCCGCTTTCGATGAAGCTTCGATAGCCGAACTCGCCCGTCGACTGGAGGAAGACGACTACCCCAGTGCCTTTGACGGCTTAGCCGATTGGCACCTGATGCGTGCCCTGGCGATCCACCAACCGGAGTTGGCTCGGCCCTACGTGCATCTGGTGGACCAGGAACCCTTTGATGAGGACTGATTCGGCGGCTGCTGCTGACCCCTTGGTGCACCCGCTGGCTGGTCGCCGCGTGTTGGTGGGTATCAGCGGCAGCATCGCTGCGGTTAAGTTGCCTCTGGTGGTGAGCTCCCTGGTTCAGTGCGGCGCCGAGGTGCGTTGCCTGGTTACGCCGTCGGCGGCCCAACTGGTAAGTCCGGTTGCCCTTGCCAGCCTCAGCCGCAATCCCTGCAGCCTCGATGCGGATCAGTGGAGTCATCGCGCTGCCAGGCCGCTGCATGTGGAGCTGGCGGAGTGGGCTGAGTTGGTGTTGGTGGCGCCCTTGAGTGCCACCAGCCTGGGTCGTTGGGTGCATGGGTTGGCTGACAGCCTGTTGGCCAGCACCCTGTTGGCAACCGAGGCGCCGGTGCTGGCTGCTGCGGCCATGAACACTTCAATGTGGATCTCCCCGGGAGTGCGCCGCAACTGGGAGCTGCTGCAGGGTTTTGAGCGGGTGTTGCCCCTGGGGCCTACGGCGGGCTTGTTGGCCTGCGACCAGCAGGGGGACGGCCGCATGGCTGAGCCGCAACAGCTCCTACTGGCCTTGCAGTGTCTGCAGCTGTGGGGTTGGCAGCGGGACTGGGCTGGCTTGCGGCTTTTGGTCACTGCCGGCCCTACCCGCGAACCACTGGATCCGGCCCGCTTTCTCACCAACCCCAGCTCCGGGCTGATGGGTGTGCTGCTAGCCCAGGCAGCCCGGCTGCGTGGGGCGGAGGTGACTTTGGTGCATGGTCCGTTGACCGTGGATTCCCAGTTGCTGGAGGGCTTGGCTTGTGTGCCTGTCCAGACGGCGGCCGATATGGAGCGGGCCTTGGTGCGTCTTCAGCCTTGTGCCGATGCCATTGCCATGGCGGCGGCTGTGGCCGACCACCGCCGCCAGCAACCGCTCCCGCACAAACTGACCAAAGAGGAGCTTTCCGTTGAGCTCGCCTCCGGCTGGCAGCCGGTGCCCGATCTTTTGGCTGGCCTGGTGAGCCGCCGGCACCCCGGTCAGCGGATTTTGGGTTTCGCGGCCCAATCGGGCGATGTATTGGCTCAGGCCCGTGCCAAGTGGGCCCGCAAAGGCTGCGACCTGCTGTTCGCGAACCCGATAGATCAAGCCGATGCGGGCTTTGGCGTGAACAGCAACCACGGTTGGCTGCTGGGAGGGCAGGGCGGTGAGCAACGCATCGAGCCAGGCTCAAAGCTGGCGATTGCCCAGCAATTGCTTACCGCCCTGAGGCCCTAAGCCACCAGAGTCTCTTCGGCGGGCAGGTTCTCGTCTGCAGCAGCTTCGTGCTGGAGCAGATCCATGAAGGTGCGCAGTTGCAACCTCGGGATGTAGGGCCAGCCCCCACTGCGCTCGACGCTTTGCAGCAGGCTGAACAGCTGGCTGCGGTCGGCTGGAAGGCTGCCCCGGAATGGACCGTCTTGGACCGAGCGATGCAGCTGCTCGAGCTGGCGCAGCAGGGTCAGCAGGTCTTCAGGCTTGCCTTCGAGCTCACTTGCCAGCTCGTTTAGTTGCTGCAGCTGGTTGGTGAGACGGCCTTGCTGGGATGGGGTGAGGCTCATGACTGGTCTTGCTTTGCGCTCGCGTCTGGCTCTCGCATACAGGTTGTTGAGAGCCGCGACATCGTACGGGGAATAGCAGATTTGCACCGGTAGGATCGGCGACAGCCCAGTTCCCATCCACCGTCTCTGCGGCGTTTCCCCATGAGTTTTCGTCCTCTGCTGGCTCTTGTGCTGGCGCTGTGCCTGACCCTGGTGACCGCGTGCAGCGGTGGCGCCAAGGCAGTGGATCGCGCCAATCTCACCTACGAAGACATCCACAACACCGGCTTAGCGAACGACTGTCCGACCCTGCCGGAATCGGCCCGCGGCTCGATCTCCCTCGATTCCGCCGCTAAGTACCAGCTCCGAGAAATTTGCATGCACCCTGCCGAGGTGTACGTGAAGGGTGAGCCAGCTAACAAGCGCCAGGAGGCACAGTTTGTTGCCGGCAAAATTCTTACCCGTTTCACCTCCAGCCTTGATCAGGTTTACGGCGATCTGGCAGTTACTGCCGATGGCCTTAGCTTCAAGGAGCTCGGCGGCATCGACTTCCAGCCGATCACCGTGCTGCTGCCCGGTGGTGAGGAAGTGCCCTTCACCTTCTCCAGCAAGGAGTTGTTGGCCACGGCTGATGGTTCAGCTCTGACCACCAGCACCGACTTTGAAGGTCCTTACCGGGCTCCCAGCTACCGCACCAGCAACTTCCTCGACCCCAAAGGCCGTGGTCTAACCACCGGCTACAGCAGCGCTGTCGGCCTGGTTCCTGCTGGAGATGAGTTCACCGGCGAAACCGTGAAGCGCTATGTGGATGGCTCCGGCACCATGAACCTCTCAATTACCAAAGTCGATCCCAGTACAGGCGAGTTTGCCGGTGTGTTTACTGCAATCCAGCCTTCCGACTCCGACATGGGCACCAAGGCGGTTGTCGATGTCAAGATCGTCGGCCAGCTCTATGGCCGCCTAGAGCAGGCTTGACCCCTGGGCGCTAGCTCGCAGTTCTTGCCTGACTCTTTAAGGCCCCATCGGGGCCTTTTTTATTGGGTTCTGGGTCTTTTTATTGGCACTTGAGCCTCGACTCCCCCGGTCTGGGAGAATCCACGCCTTCCTGAGTTGGCCTCCATGACCGCCGCTGAATCCGCTGGCTTGATCGCGCCTCACGGTGGGTCTTTGGTGAATTTGGCAGTGCCTGCGGCTGAGCGCGAGTCGCTGCTCGCTGGGGTGAGCCGCAGGATCGAGTGCAGCGATCGCAATGCCTGCGACGTTGAGTTGCTGGTGGTGGGAGGCTTCTCGCCCCTACGTGGCTTCATGCATCAGCAGGACTATGAAGCCGTGGTGGCGGGCCACCGCACCACCAGTGGCCTGTTGTTTGGCCTGCCGATCGTCTTCGACACCGACGACGCTTCGATTGCTATTGGCGACCAGCTGCTGCTCACCTATCGCGGTCAGGAGCTGGCCGTGCTGACGGTGGAGAGTCGCTGGGAGCCTGACAAGGCGCGTGAGGCTCAGGGCTGCTATGCCACCACCTCAATTGAGCATCCGGCGGTGAAGATGATCGCCACCGAGCGGGGTCGCATCTACCTCGGCGGCAGTATTCAGGGCCTGGAGCTGCCCAGCCGGGTGTTCCCTTGCAAAACGCCCGCTGAAGTGCGCGCAACTCTCCCCGCTGGCCAGAGCGTGGTGGCTTTCCAGTGCCGCAACCCCATTCACCGCGCCCACTACGAGCTGTTTACCCGGGCATTGGACGCGGCCAACGTCAGTGAGCAGGGTGTGGTGCTGGTGCACCCCACCTGCGGCCCCACCCAGGACGACGACATTGCCGGCGAGGTGCGCTTCCAGACCTACGAGCGGCTGGCGGCAGAGGTGAATAACGCCAGAATTCGCTGGGCCTACTTGCCTTATTCGATGCACATGGCTGGCCCGCGGGAGGCTCTGCAGCACATGATCATCCGCAAGAACTACGGCTGCACCCACTTCATCATTGGCCGCGACATGGCCGGCTGCAAAAGCTCCCTCAGCGGCGAAGACTTCTACGGCCCCTACCAAGCCCAAGATTTTGCCCGCGACAACGCTGCAGAGCTCGGGATGGAGACCGTGCCCTCGCTCAATCTCGTTTACACGGAGGAGGAGGGATACGTGACCGCTGAACATGCCGAAGCCAGAGGCCTGCACATCCGCAAGCTCAGCGGCACCCAATTCCGTCAGATGCTGCGTGGTGGCGAAGAAATCCCAGAGTGGTTTGCCTTCCGTAGTGTGGTCGAAGTGCTGCGGGCCGCAGCCGGTTAACATTCCGTAACTGACTTCTCAGCTGAGGCAAGGTTCTTGAAGAAGCGCTGGCGCAACGCGGGGCTCTATGTCCTTTTGGTGATCGTGATGATCGCCGTGGGCACGGCTTTCCTCGACAGGCCCGACCCGGCCAATGCGCCGCGCACTCTCCGCTACAGCGACTTCGTAGAGGCCGTTCAGGACAACGAAGTCTCGCGGGTGCTGATTTCCCCAGACCGGGGCACGGCCCAAGTAGTCGAAAACGACGGACGCCGTGCGGTCGTCAACCTTGCTCCTGACAAGGACCTGCTCAAGCTGCTCACCGACCACAACGTCGATATCGCGGTCCAGCCCAGCCGCGAGCCCGCTGCATGGCAGCAGGCCGTTGGCAGTCTGATTTTCCCGCTACTTCTCCTTGGTGGCTTGTTTTTCCTGTTGCGTCGCGCCCAGGGTGGTGGTGGCAATCAGGCAATGAATTTCGGCAAGAGCAAGGCGCGGCTTCAAATGGAGCCCCAAACCCAGGTGACTTTTGGCGATGTGGCCGGTATTGAGGGAGCGAAGCTCGAGCTCACTGAAGTCGTTGACTTTCTCAAGAACCCAGATCGCTTCACCGCGGTTGGCGCCAAAATTCCTAAAGGGGTGCTTCTGGTAGGCCCGCCAGGAACCGGTAAAACCCTGCTCGCCAAGGCTGTGGCAGGGGAAGCTGGCGTGCCCTTCTTCTCGATTTCCGGTTCGGAATTCGTCGAGATGTTTGTGGGTGTTGGCGCCAGCCGGGTGCGTGATCTTTTTGAGCAAGCCAAAAAGAGTGCTCCTTGCATCGTTTTTATTGACGAAATCGACGCCGTAGGCCGCCAGCGCGGAGCTGGTCTTGGCGGTGGCAACGATGAGCGCGAGCAGACCCTCAACCAGCTGCTTACAGAGATGGACGGCTTTGAGGGCAATGCCGGCGTCATCATTGTGGCTGCAACCAACCGGCCAGATGTGCTGGACGCAGCCTTAATGCGCCCAGGCCGTTTTGATCGCCAGGTGGTTGTAGATCGTCCCGACTACGCCGGCCGCCTGCAGATCCTTGGCGTCCACGCCCGAGGCAAGACCTTGGCCAAGGATGTCGACCTCGACAAGATTGCTCGCCGCACCCCTGGCTACACCGGTGCTGACCTGGCAAACCTCCTAAACGAGGCCGCGATTCTCGCTGCCCGCCGTCAGCTCACTGAAGTGGCGATGGACGAGGTCAATGACGCCATCGAGCGCGTCATGGCTGGCCCGGAGAAGAAGGATCGGGTGATGAGCGAGAAGCGGAAGCGGCTTGTTTCTTATCATGAAGCTGGCCACGCCCTGGTCGGTGCCCTGATGCCCGATTACGACCCGGTGCAGAAGATTTCGATCATTCCTCGGGGTAATGCAGGCGGCCTCACCTTCTTCACCCCTTCTGAGGAGAGGATGGAATCAGGTCTCTATTCCCGCGCCTATCTGCAGAACCAGATGGCAGTTGCCCTAGGTGGTCGTGTTGCTGAAGAGATCGTCTACGGAGAAGACGAAGTCACAACCGGCGCTTCTAACGACCTCCAGCAGGTAGCCCGAGTTGCCCGTCAGATGGTTACTAGATTCGGCATGAGCGATCGCCTTGGCCCCGTGGCCTTGGGTCGCAGCCAGGGGGGCATGTTCCTGGGGCGTGATATCGCTGCAGAGCGTGATTTCTCTGAAGACACCGCTGCCGCAATCGACGAGGAAGTCAGCGAACTGGTGGCGGTGGCCTACAAGCGTGCCACTTGCGTTCTCGTCGACAATCGTTCGGTGCTTGATGAGCTCGCCGAGATGTTGGTAGAGAAGGAAACAGTCGACGCTGATGACCTGCAGGAGCTGCTGATCCGCAGCGACGTGAAGGTGGCGGAATACGTCTGAACCGCCAACGCTGCTAGCCGCTTTGCACCACCAGCCCCTGCTGGTGGTGCTTCGTGCTTATGACCTGCTTGAGCTGCTGCCCTGTTTAGAGCGTTTGCAGGAGCTGGGTGTTCAGCATGTAGAGCTTGCTTGGAGCAGCAACCCCCTTTGGGTTGCCCAGGCGATTGAGCTTCGTCAGCGCTTCGCGCATTTGAGATTGGGTGCGGCTTCGGTAGTTGACTTGGCTGGCCTTAACGCTGCTGCTGCTGCTGGCCTGGGCTATGCGGTTTCACCGGTGCTGGATCGTGACTTGATTGAGGCTGCAATCGCTCTGCGTTTGCAGTTCGTGCCAGGTGTGATGTCTCCATCAGAGGTGCACCTAGCGCGTTTGTGGGGATGCTCCATCGTCAAGCTCTTCCCCGCAGCTGCGCTGGGCCGTTCCTATTGGCAACGACTAGCAGCTCCTCTGGCTGGCGCTGATGGCTTGCCCTTTTGCATTGCGGCAGGTGGACTTGGCCCTGCTGATGTGGAGCCCTGGCTGGCTGCCGGAGTTGATGCGGTCGCCTTGGGTGGTTCCCTGGTTAACCCCGCCGATTGGGAGGCGTTGGCCAGGCTTGTCGAGCGCCTGCGGACCTAGCTACCACAGGCCGCACTGGCCCTTTTGGCGTAGCAAGTGATCGGCGAGCACTAAGGCCACCATCGCCTCCACCATCGGCACGGCCCGAGGCAGTACACAAGGGTCGTGCCTGCCTTTGGCCTCCAGGGTGGTGGCTTCTCCACGGTCATTGATCGTCTGCTGGGCCTTGCGGATCGTGGCGGTGGGCTTGAAGGCCACCCGAATCACAATTTGCTCGCCGTTGCTGATGCCCCCCTGGATGCCACCGGAATTGTTGGTGGCTGTGTGCAGGGAGCCATCGCTTGTGGGTAGGAAGGCATCGTTGTGCTCGCTGCCCTTGAGCAGGGTGCCTGCGAAGCCCGAGCCGATTTCAAACCCCTTGGTGGCCGGCAGCGACATCACCGCCTTGGCCAGGTCCGCCTCGAGTTTGTCAAATACGGGCATGCCAAGGCCCATTGGCGCCTGGCGTACCAGGCAGGTGATCACGCCGCCGCAGGAATCGCCCTCCCGGCCGATTGCCTCGATGCGCTCGATCATCTGGGCTGCCATGGCTTGGTCGGGGCAGCGCACAATATTTGCTTCCACGGCCGCCAGGGTCACCTGTCCTGGGTCGATCGAAGCCTCAAGGTTGTGGATGCGCTCCACCCAGGCGATCACTTCGGTGCCGTGGGCCTTGGCCAGGAGCTGTTTGGCGATAGCCCCGGCAGCTACTCGGCCGATGGTTTCTCGGGCAGAAGCCCGGCCGCCGCCGCTGCGGGCTTGTATGCCGTACTTCGCTTGGTAGGTGGCATCGGCGTGGGAGGGACGGAAGGCCACTTCCATTTCCCTGTAGTCCTGCGGTCGCTGATCCTTGTTGCGCACCACCATCGCGATCGGTGTGCCGAGGGTCACGCCATCGAGCAGGCCACTGAGAATTTCGACCTGGTCATCCTCCTTGCGGGGGGTGGTGATCTTGCTCTGGCCTGGCTTGCGGCGGTCGAGTTCGGCCTGAATCGCTTCTAGATCCAGCTCCAATCTGGGCGGACAGCCGTCGATGATTACGCCAACCCCGCCGCCATGGGATTCGCCGAAGGTGCTGATCCGAAAGAGATCTCCGAAGCTGCTGCCCATGGCCCACCTGCGTTGGGGCGAGCCTACAAACTGGGCTTCACCTTTGGCATAGCGCGATCTTGAAGAGGCAGGAGCGTGTCGCCCTAATCATGGAGCGGCTGCAGCAGCACTACCCCGAAACCCCTGTACCTCTCGACCACAGCGATTCCTTCACGCTGCTGGTGGCGGTCCTGCTGAGCGCCCAATGCACAGATAAGAAGGTCAACGAGGTCACCCCGGCCCTGTTTGCAGCTGGCCAGGACCCTGCTGCGATGGCAGCCCTGAGCGAGGAGACGATCCTGGCCCATATCCGCCAGCTTGGCCTGGCTCGCACCAAGGCTCGCAATGTCAAACGCCTTGCCGAGCTCTTGCTTGAGCGCCATGGCGGCATGGTGCCCCGCAGTTTTGAACAGCTTGAGGCCCTGCCTGGGGTTGGTCACAAAACCGCAAGTGTGGTGATGGCCCAGGCCTTCGGTGTGCCCGCCTTCCCCGTAGACACCCACATCCACCGATTGGCGCAGCGTTGGGGTCTCAGCAGTGGCAAGAGTGTTGTGCAAACGGAGCATGATCTCAAGACTTTGTTTCCTAAAGAAGCCTGGAATCGCTTGCACCTGCAGATCATTTTTTATGGGCGCGAATTCTGCACGGCTCGTGGTTGTGACGGCACCATCTGCCCGCTGTGCCGGGAGCTTTATCCCCGCCGGCGTACTGCTGTGATCTGGCGTAAGCCCTGACTTCTTGCTTTTGCCTAGTGGCTACATACGTAGTCCCCTCTCGCTCTGTGCTCCCTTCTATTTAGCTGCCCAAGCTTGTTGCGCAGGTTGTTGTACAAATTGGGCAACCACCCATGCAACAAAAAAGCCCCCTTATTCAAGGGAGCTTTTGGGATTCCGTTATTGCCCAGCCGTAGCTGGGCTGTTGACTATCAACCGATTGCAGGTGCGGTCAGTGCCACGGGTGTGGCAGTAGCAGCAGC
>NZ_JAGQCP010000046.1:0-19814 GCF_024346255.1 Cyanobium sp. BA5m-10
GATAAGGACAATTCCTATTACTTCTCCCTGCTTTATTCGGTTGGGGAGGCCTACAAGTTTGAGATCAAGACGCCTTGGAATCAGCTCAGCGCTGAGCAGCAGGAGGTGCTGCTGCATGGCAGCCAGGAGCCGATCAGCATTCAGGCCGACAGCCGCTATCGCAAGAGCGCCGGCTACGAACGTCCGTTTGAAGGCATCTTGCCAATCCTGGAGCGCCAGTTGCGCGACGCCAGCGGCGAATCTGTGCGCCAAAAGCTGGAGAAGTTTCTCGAGCTGGTGCCCTGCGCCACCTGCCACGGCCTGAGATTACGGCCGGAAGCGCTGGCGGTGCGGGTGGGCCCCTATGCCATCCACGAACTCACGGCGGTGAGCGTGGGCGAAACCCTGCGCCGGATTGAGTCGCTGATGGGGGTGGGCGAGAGCGAGGGTGCTGATCCTTTGCTCAGTCCACGCCAGATCCAGATCGGTGATCTGGTGTTGCGGGAGATCAGGCTGCGCCTGAAGTTTCTGCTGGATGTGGGGCTCGATTATCTGAGCCTGGATCGGCCCGCCATGACCCTCAGCGGTGGCGAAGCCCAGCGGATTCGGTTGGCGACCCAGATCGGCGCGGGCCTCACCGGAGTGCTCTACGTGCTGGATGAGCCGAGCATTGGTTTGCACCAGCGTGACAACGACCGGCTGCTTAATACCCTGCTGAAGTTGCGGGATCTAGGCAACACCTTGATCGTGGTGGAGCACGACGAAGACACGATTCGTGCTGCCGACTACGTGGTGGATATCGGCCCAGGGGCGGGGGTGCACGGCGGCCACATTGTGGCGGAGGGCAGCTTTGAGGATTTGCTGGCCGCAGAGGATTCCCTTACCGGCGCATACCTCAGTGGCCGCCTCTCGATTCCAACTCCAGCTGAGCGGCGCAGTACCGGTAGCCGCCGGCTCACGATGGTGGACTGCGAGCGCAACAACCTGGCCGGCTTCGATGTGGAGATTCCACTGGGGCGGCTGGTGTGCGTCACCGGGGTGAGTGGCAGTGGCAAGAGCACCCTGGTGAATGAGCTGCTGCATCCGGCCCTGGAGCACCAGCTGGGCCTGAAGGTGCCATTTCCACCAGGCTTAGGTGAGCTGCGCGGTATCAAGGCGATCGACAAGGTGATCGTGATTGACCAATCGCCGATTGGTCGTACGCCCCGCTCCAATCCCGCCACCTATACGGGCGCTTTTGACCCGATTCGTCAGGTGTTTGCGGCCACGGTGGAGGCCAAGGCTCGCGGCTATCAGGTGGGTCAGTTCAGTTTCAATGTGAAGGGTGGCCGCTGTGAGGCCTGCAGTGGCCAGGGCGTCAATGTGATTGAGATGAACTTCCTGCCGGATGTATATGTGCAGTGCGATGTATGTAAGGGTGCCCGCTACAACCGCGAAACCTTGCAGGTGACCTACAAGGGTCACACGATTGCTGATGTGCTGGAAATGACGGTGGAGCAGGCCGCCGATGTGTTTTCAGCTATCCCGCAGGCTGCCGATCGGTTGCGCACCTTGGTGGATGTGGGCCTGGGCTACGTGAAGCTCGGCCAGCCGGCGCCCACCCTCTCAGGCGGTGAGGCCCAGCGGGTGAAGCTGGCCACCGAGCTCTCTAAACGGGCCACCGGAAAAACGCTCTATTTGATCGACGAACCCACCACCGGACTCAGCTTCTTTGATGTGCACAAGTTGATGGATGTGATGCAGCGCCTTGTGGATAAGGGCAACTCGATCCTGGTGATCGAGCACAACCTCGATGTGATCCGCTGTGCTGATTGGATCGTGGATCTCGGCCCAGAAGGGGGAGACAAGGGAGGGGAGATCGTGGCGTGTGGCACTCCAGAGGAGGTTGCAGTGCATCCCACCAGTCACACGGGCAGGTATCTCAAGCAGGTGCTGGAGCAGCATCCGCCTGAAGTGGTGGTGGTTTGAGGGGTTTTCATGACTGGAGATACAGATAACCTCTGTTGCGAAACTCTCAGTTGCCTTTGCTTTGATGTACGGTTTATTTGTCTAAACATAAAAGTGATAAATGACTTACATCCTTACTCATTTCTGGCCAGGTGCGACGGAAGAGCAGTATCGGGATGAAGTCGCAGCTGTTCATCCAAAGGGTGGTTTGCCAAAGGGACAGCTCCATCACGCAGCTGGAGCCGTTGATGGTGGTGTGTTGATTGTGGCAATCTGGGACTCCAAGGAGTCATCGGATCGCTTCGTTGCCGACGTGCTGATGGCTCATGTGCCTGAACCTGGTGGTTTCTCCGGTAAACCGGATGAGCGGGCTGCTGAAGCCTTTAATTTTCTTTCTCAATAGTTTGTTCTCTGGGGTAACTCCACCCTGAATCAGGGCAAATCAACGTATGGGGAGCATCGAGAAGCTCCCTTTTTCTTTTTCTCGCTCTGATATTCGCTGAGGGTTTTGTTTTCCAGGGGTGAGTTAGGCCAGGCAGATGTTGACAACGGCCCTGCCCCTGAGGTGGTCCGGGCTTGAGTTAGCGGCTTCTTGTGCAGGGTATGGATCACCCTTTGGTTTACGCATCAGCAGTTGGCTCGATACGTTGGCTTTGGACTATTCAACTATCGGTTGAAGAGCGTTGTCTATTTGTTGATTTGAACAACACCACCATTCCATCGGGCTCCATTGTGTGTTGGGGCCGCTGGATGGCCGGTCTATTTCCGCACCGTATATGTGATCTGCTCTCCTACCTTGAATGAGGGAATAGTGGTGTTTACTACCGTGTCTACCATGGATGTCTCGTCGGCGCTTTCTTTGGTGCGCACTACTACCACTCCCGGTGGCGTGCTGTATGTGTAGATGTTGGTGCTTTTCGATGCTTCGAAGCGGCCAGAGCCTGATGTTTTGATAGGTTTGGGGCCTTTTTTATACCAGGCTTCGGTGAAGGCGAAGCTATTTTTGCCCGTGCTTACTTGGTCAACCCTGCTGTAAGAACCATCGGAGGAGTTGCCACGCCATTTGGATGTCTTTGTGTTTAGCGATGACGTGGGGTCATCCTTGCGCTGGGAGCGGGATAGCTCGTCGCAGCCATAGCTGCCAGCAATTAGTAGCAGTCCAGTGCCGAGGCATAGCAAACGATTTAGCGTGATTGCGATGGCCATGCCCAGCCCAAGTCCAATACCAACCTATGGGCTGCTTTGGTCGCTGCCAACCCCGGCGTAGTGGCTATTGCCGTTGGGCATCCAGTAACTGAGGTCGTTATGCCAGAACAGGCGGCCTGGAAGCTGCTGGGTACTGAGCCTGGTGCTGGCCATCGCCGAGATCAGTTGGCCCATCTCCACTGGCGAAAGATCGGTTTTGATGTCTTCGCCGGCCACTCTCAGCAGTTCTGGTAGCTGGGCCAGGGTGGAGGGCTGGGCTAGTTTGGAAAAAACCTTTGCCAGCACTAGTTTTTGGCGCTCCATCCGGCCTAGATCGCCCATTTCGTCATGGCGGAAGCGCAGGAAGCCCTCCAGTTGCTCACCTTTCAGCACCTGCAATCCTGGATAGAGGTCGATGTATAGGTTCTGGGCATTATCTACGTAGTACATCCGCTTAGGCACATCAACTTTCACGCCGCCAATGGCATCGGCTAGGTGCTCCACAGCGCGCATGTTCACCCGCACATAGCGATCCACTGGAGCATTCAGCAGGCTGGTGAGCTCCTGTTTCAGGGCACCCATGCCGCCAAATGCATAGAGGGCATTGGCTTTTACAACGCCGAATTCGGCCGATTCCACGAAGGTGTCGCGCGGCACCTGGGTGAGCTGGGTGACACCGTCTTTGAGCTGCACCGTGAACATCACATCGGTGTTTTCGCCCACCTTGTCTGTGCCAATCACAAGAACGCGCCGGTTGCCGCCCCCGAATGGATTGATCAGGCTGGTGAGCTGGCTGGGTCCGTGCAACATGGCTGCCCAAACCCCTGAGGCCATTTGCGGCAGGGGCCCAGCAAGTCCATAGCCCAGGCCGATACCCAGTAAGAAGGCCAGAACTGGCGGTTTGCGTTGACGAGGATTTGCGGCAGTTTTCGCTTTGGCGCTATTGCTCGGTGCTGTTTGACGCAGCTCGCGACGGTTGCGCAGGTCGGTGACCACAGCCCCGCGGCTGCTTTCGCGTCGGCTGCGACGCGGGCGGGGCTGGGCCTGGCTCATATCGGCTCCTACTCAGCGCACCTTAAGGGCCGGATCCCTGCTGCACCAGGGGGTGAGCGCCGCTTGTTCAGCTGGAGGCCCGCACCTGGATGTGGGCTGCGGCCATGTCTGCCTTGCGGCGTGCTTCCGCCTCACTACTGCCGCGGGCCAGGGCTACCCCCATGCGCCGCTGGGGCCGGGCGTGTTGCTTGCCGAAAAGCAGCACCTCCGTATCGGCTTCGCTGAGGGCCTGCGCTACGCCGCCGTAGGAGACCTCGGCTCCGTCGCTGTTGGCCAGAATTACCCGGCTGGCAGCGGCTCCCAGGCTTTGGATCAATGGGATCGGCAGGCCCAGCACCGCCCGCAGGTGGAGTTCGAATTCGCTCAGGTTCTGGCCAACCAGCGTCACCAGGCCGGTGTCGTGGGGGCGCGGTGAGAGCTCGGAGAAAATCACCTCAAGCTCACCTGGTTGACCGGAGCTGCTGCCAGGCTTTTTGCACAGGAAAAATTCAACGCCAAACAGGCCGGCGCCGCCCAGGTTGTCGGTGACGCTGCGGGCCATGACCTGGGCTGCCTCTAGAGCGGCGGCTGGCATCTGGGCTGGCTGCCAGCTGCACTGGTAGTCGCCCCGCTCCTGGATGTGGCCGATCGGCGGGCAGAAGAGCGTTGGCCCTTGCCATTGCTTCACGGTGAGCAGGGTGATTTCGAGCTCGAAGTGCAGGAACTCCTCCACGATCACCAGCTCCCCGGCACCTCGGGCACCCGCCATTGCCGCTTCCCAGGCGGCGTCAATCTCTTCGGGGCCCCGCACCACGCTTTGGCCCTTGCCCGAGGAGCTCATCACCGGTTTGACCACCACCGGCCAGCCCAGGCCGGCAGCGGCGCTTGCCAGATCACTGGCGTTGCTGGCGTAGGCAAAGTGGGCGGTGCGCAGCCCCAGCTCAGTGGTTGCCAGGTCGCGGATGCGGTCCCGATTCATGGTCACGGCCGTGGCCCGGGCTGTGGGAATCACGCAGATGCCTTCCGCCTCCAATTCCGCGAGGGCATCAACCGCTAGAGCTTCTATCTCTGGAATCACCAGATCGGGCCGGTGCTGGCGCACCACCGCCTTGAGGGCTTCTGGGTCGGTCATCGCGACCACCTCAGCGACATCAGCCACCTGCATGGCTGGGGCGTTGGCGTAGCGATCCACCGCGATCACCCGGCAGCCGAGGCGCTGGGCTGCGATGGCCACCTCCTTACCCAGCTCACCGCTGCCGAGCAGCATCAAGGTGGCCGGAAGAGTGGCAGGGGTGGGAAAGGTCATGGTGGTCGCCCGGATCGCGGGCAGGACAGCAAGATGGAACCGATCTTCTTGCACACCGGGGCGCGTTGATGGCTTGGTTGTTGGGATTGCCCTTGGGTTTCAGTACGGCTGGGGACGCAGCCAACGGCCTGTTATTTGGCTGGGACATCGCCACCTTGCAGAAATGGGCCCTGATCTACTTAGGCCTTTCCTCCCTGGCTTTTGTGGTGGTGTGGCTGGTGGGCTATCTGCGTCGAAACTGATCAGCTCAGCAACGTCAGCTGCCGCACCGGCGATTCCTCGTTGATGAAGCCATAGGCCTCAAATACGTTTGGATCCGGGTGGGTGATGTGCTGGCCATCGCTGTGGCGCTCCAGCTGAAAGCCCTCGCTGGCCATGCGGCGCATCAGGGCAGCGGCCTCCTCGAAGCGGGCAGCCATGGCGGCCAGGCTGGCGCAGTCGGAGCTGAGGCCGGTTTCCTTCCAGGTGAAGTAAGCCATGGGTGATAAGCGAGGGCAGGGCTTAGGGCAGCAGCATTAAACCCAATCCCACCAGTAGCAGGCTGGCGAGCCAAAAGCGGATTACGACCACTTGTTCGTTGAGCCCACCAAGCTCGAAGTGGTGGTGCAACGGCGCCATCTTGAACAGGCGCCGGCCCTGGCCCGTGGCTGGGTCTTTGGTGGCTTTGAACACCCACACCTGCAGGATCACCGATAGTGATTCCGCCAGGAAGACGCCGCCCATCAGCAGCAGGGGCCAGAGGCTATTGGAGAGCAAGGCGACGGCGCTGAGGGCTGCTCCCATGGCCAGTGAGCCGGTGTCGCCCATGAACACTCGAGCCGGGTGGCGGTTGTGGACGAGAAAGCCCAGCCAGCAGCCAGCCATCGCGGCGCAGAAACCGGCCATAGCCGCATCGCCTTCATGGCCGCGCAGCATCAGCTGCAGCCCCATGCCTGTGAACACCACGGCGCCGCAGCCTGCGGCCAGGCCGTCGAGGCCATCGGTGAGGTTGGTGGCGTTGCTTTCGGCCATAAACACAAACAACCCCAGCGGCCAGATCAGCAAACCGATCGGCAGCACCCAGCCCAGGGGCAGGGCGATGTCGCCGGGGGAGGCCCCACCCAGCCACTGGCCCGCTGCGGCCCAGATCAGAAACAACAGGGCCGCGCCGGCCTGGAGCAGCAATTTGCCCCGGGGCGTGAGGCCCGTGTTGGTGCGGCGGGTGAGGCTGCGCCAGTCATCGATGGCCCCGATCGCCATGTAGGCCAGGGTTACTGCGGCAACAGCAAGCAGGCGGGGATCGCTTGGGCTCAGCAGGCCGCCCACCAGCACCCCCACGGGCACCGCCAGCAGTCCGCCCATGGTGGGTGTACCTGCCTTGCTGAGGTGGCCCTGGGGCCCCTCTGCGCGAATCACCTGGCCGAGCTTGAGCTGCCGCAGTCGCGGCACCCCCCAACCGGTGACTCCAGCGCTGATCAGGCCGGCAACTAGCAGCGGCAAGGTGAGCTGGGGCGCGCCGCTAAGCCAGTCGCACAGCAGACAGGCCAGCAACAACAAACTGCTGAGTAGGGCAGCCGGGGTCGAAACAACCAAGGGAAAGGGACGGCGACCGCCCCAGTTTCCCCTGCGGAACTCAGTCTTCCCAGTCTTCGTCCTGTTGTTCGTCGTCCTTGTTGTAGTCCTCCTTCTCGCCCATCAGGGCGGAAAGCTCCTCCTCTTCCACCGTGCTCACTTCGGTGCTGGCGGTTTCTTCATCCGCCACCAGGCGGCCACTGCTCTCCAGCCAGCTCAGCAGATCGGGCTCATCGCGCAGGGGTAGAACCGGAGCCGGATCGCTGCGCCGGTAGCGGGTCAGCGAGGGATTGATTGTGTCGAGTCGACTGCTGTCACTGGTCGCGAGTGTGCTCATGCGTGCGCCTACCGGTAGCTAGGTCTGGGGCTAGGCCCATACAGACCAATCAGTCACCATAGCTGCAAAGCAAATGCAGCCCTCGAGCCCATGCCCACCAGCAGCCAAAAGGCCAGCCCCCTAGCCGGGGTGCTGAGGGTCTGGGCCCTGGCCCTGGCCATCAGTGCCGCGCTGGCCGCAGCGGGCGAGCGCTGGCCCCAGCCGTTGCCCCTGCAGCAGGGGGTGGTGTGGTTGCTGGTGGGCCTGCCGCCCCTGCTAGTGGGGTTGTGGTTGCTGACCCACTGGTCACTGTCACACCCCGACAGGGGAGAATCGAGCAACTGAACGCATGGAGAGGCGTTGATGGGTCGGGCGAAGAGGGCGGTGCTGGCCTATTCCGGCGGCGTAGACACCAGTGTCTGCATTCCCTACCTGAAGCAGGAGTGGGGCGTGGAGGAGGTGATCACCTTCGCCGCCGACCTAGGCCAGGGCGACGAGCTGGAGCCGATTCGCCAGAAGGCGCTCGATTCAGGGGCCAGCCAGTCGATCGTGGGTGACCTGATCGAGCCCTTCATCACCGAATTCGCCTTCCCAGCTATTCGGGCTAACGCCCTCTATGAAGGCCGCTATCCCCTCTCCACAGCCCTGGCCCGGCCCCTGATCGCCCGGCGACTAGTGGAGATTGCCCGCGAGGTGGGCGCCGATGCGGTGGCCCACGGCTGCACGGGCAAGGGCAACGATCAGGTGCGCTTCGATGTGGCCATCGGCGCCCTCGCCCCCGACCTCAAGGTGCTCACCCCGGCGCGGGAGTGGGGCATGAGCCGCGAGCAAACCATCGCCTACGGCGAGCGCTGTGGCATTCCCTCGCCGGTGAGCAAGAAATCGCCCTATTCGATCGACCTCAACCTGCTGGGCCGCTCGATCGAAGCCGGTCCCCTCGAGGATCCCAACGTGGAGCCGCCCGAGGAGATCTACGCCATGACCGTGTCAGTGGATGCGGCGCCGGATCAGGCCCAGACCGTTGAGATCGGCTTTGAGCAGGGCAACCCGGTGAGCATCGACGGCCTGCGCCTCGATCCGGTGAGCTTGATCCGCCAGGCAAATTCCCTGGCCGGCAGCCACGGCTTCGGCCGCCTCGACATGGTCGAAAACCGGGTGGTAGGTATCAAAAGCCGGGAGATCTACGAAACCCCTGGCCTGCTGCTGTTGATCAAGGCCCACCAGGAGCTGGAGAGCCTCACCCTTGCGGCAGATGTGTTGCGCACCAAGCGCCAGCTTGAGCAGCAGTGGGCGGATCTGGTGTATCAGGGCCTTTGGTATGGCCCGCTCAAGGATGCGCTTGATGGCTTCATGGAGCGCACCCAGCAAACCGTGAACGGCACGGTGCGGCTGAAGTTGCACAAGGGCAATGCCACCGTGGTGGGCCGCAGCAGTGCTAGCCACAGCCTCTATGTGCCCGATATGGCCACCTACGGCGCCGAAGATCAATTCGACCACAAGGCTGCCGAGGGCTTTATCTACGTGTGGGGTCTGCCCACCCGCCTCTGGGCGGCAAATCAGCGCCGGCGCTAGGGCTCCTGGTTCTGGCTGAAGCCGAAGGCATGGAGTAGGGCTTGGCGCAATCGTGGTCTGGCAGGCTCTTGCTGGGGCAGCAGCAGGCTCTGGGCACCCGTATCGCTGCCAGGCTGTAAGTGCAGGAGGTGCTGGCGCAGGTTGTCGTTGTCGTTGATCAGTCGCTGTTGCTGGTCGAGCATCGGCTGCAATCGCTGCCGGAATTTGTCTTCAAAGAGGCCGGGTAGGTCTTCGAGCAGGGCCTGCATGGCCAGAAGCTCTTCCCGAGTTTTGGCAAGTTCCTGTTCCAGCTGGTTTTGGCGCTCTTGCTGCTGATGCCACGAAAAAACCGAAGTTACAGACGGCTGCCACTTCGGTGCTGGTGGTATGGCGTCAGGCTCCATGGGCGGAGATTACGAGTGGGCCCGATTTTTTACAAGCCAGGCCTGTATTAGCTCCGCACCTATCTGGAGTCCCAAAGTCAAACTGAATACTCAGGTCAAACTGGATCCCGGTCAGACGGTGGCTGGTTCCATGGGAGCGGCTTCAGTGCTAGCGCCGGGCAGGGTGCGTGGTGCCGGCATCGGGCCGTCTTGCTTGACGGTGAGATAGCGAATCACATCTTCCGAGAGACGCATGGCCCGCTCTAGCGGACCTACCTGCTGGCCGTCGCCGTTGTGGTTGAGCTGCACATAGATGCCCTCGCGGTGCTTGGCGATCGAATAGGCCAGGCGGCGCTTGCCGCGCATCTGGCAATCCAGCACTTCACCACCGGATTCGGTGACCAGATCGCGGTACTTGGCGACATGGGTTTCGACCTCCTCCTCCGGAATATCCGGACGAAGGATGTACATGGTCTCGTAGTAGGGCTGCGTCATGGTCGCTTCGGGGTTGTCGCCTCAGGAATTGGGGCAGCGGCCAGCGGGCTGATGCCCACCAGCGACGGATCAAACACCTTACAGCTGCATCCGAACGGCTTCCGAGAGGCTGGGAATATCGGCTTCCTTACCCCGCAGGTTTTGCACTACCGCAAACAGCACCAGCACCAAAATGCCGATAAACACTGTGTTGCTGAGGGTTTTGCCGACGAAGTCCAGGGCGCCAAGCTGCAGCACCTGGAAGGCCAGGCTCACCAGTACCACCACTATGTCGATCAGGATCGCCTGCAGCACGTTGAAGCGGATCACGTAGGGCACCTTGCTGTTGCGCACCACCGCGAGGAAGAGCACAAGGAACAGCACCAGCCCGCCAAAGGGCACCGCCTGCTCCAGCAGGGCGATCGGCAGGATCGGCACCCCAAGCCACTGCAGTGCCGGGAACAGGCCGAACAGCCCCCGACCGAAGGAGAAGGCGTCGCTCCAGGGCAACAGGTAGGCCAGGGCCGCCAGCATTCTCTGCCAGATCGGGGGATCCTGCATGGATGGAGAAACTTCCAGGGCCTTCAGGCTAGGGGCCCAGCTGGGCTAGGGCTGCCGCGCGCATCGCTGCCACCGGCACCTGCTCAAGTCCGCTCCAGCGCCGTAGGGAGGCGGCCCCCTGCTGCACCAGCATCTCCAGGCCATCCAGGCCCCGGCAGCCCCGCTGGCTCGCCGCCAGCAGCAGGGTTGTGGGTCTGGGTGTGTAGATCAAGTCGTACACGGTGGAGCCGGGTTGCAGGGCTTCCAGTTCGCCGGGGCTGAGGGGGCAGTGCCGGGCCGCATCCGGATTGCCGGCGGCAGCCATGCCCACGGGCGTGGTGTTGACCACTAGGTCTGCCAGGGCCAGGGCCTCGGCTAGGGCCGCGCTGCCTTCAGCCCATTCCAGCCCCCGCAGTTGGGGCGCCCAGCTGTGGCAGGTGGCCAGCAGGGCTGCGAGTCGATCGCTGCTGCGGCCTGCCATGGCGATCGAGCTGCAGCCCAGTTCCACCAGGGCTGCCACCACAGCCCGGGCACTGCCGCCACAGCCCAGCACCACCGCTCGCCGCCCCTGCCAGTTCTGCTCAGTGCTGCGTAGGGGAGCCAAGAAGCCCTCCACATCAGTGTTTTCCCCCAGCCAGCCCCCCTGCTGGTGCCGCACCAAGGTGTTCACCGCACCAACCCGTTGCGCCAGGGGCGAGAGGCTGCGGCAGAGGCCAGCCACGGCCTGCTTGTGGGGCAGGGTCACGTTGAGGCCGCGGCAGTCAATGGCCTCCAGCCCTTGCACCACCACCGCCAGCTGGTCTGCCCTGGTGGGCATGGCCAAGTACACCCAGTTGAGCCCCAGCTCCGCCAGGGCTGCGTTGTGCATTGCCGGCGATAGGGAGTGGCGCACCGGATCCCCTAGAACCCCAGCAAGGGCAGTGCTTCCGGAGATCGGCTGGGGCATGGAGGTGGGCTGGCTGGCTGGACCTGTTCGGGAACCACCCCTCGCCTGGGATGGCCCCAGCTGCTGAAGATGCTCCCAGTCAGTCCACTCACCGTAAGGAGTTAGTAACCCATGGGCAAGGTCGTTGGCATTGATTTAGGCACCACAAACAGCTGTGTCGCCGTTATGGAGGGCGGCAAGCCCACCGTGATTGCCAACGCTGAAGGGTTTCGCACCACACCCTCTGTGGTGGCATACACCAAAAACCAGGATCAGCTGGTGGGCCAAATCGCCAAGCGTCAGGCGGTGATGAACCCGGAGAACACCTTCTATTCGGTGAAGCGCTTCATCGGACGTCGCGTTGATGAAGTCAACGAAGAATCGAAGGAAGTGAGCTATGGCGTTGAAAAGGCCGGCGCCAATGTGAAGGTGAAGTGCCCCGTTCTCAATAAGCAGTTTGCCCCCGAGGAGGTGAGCGCCCAAGTGTTGCGCAAGCTCGCCGAAGATGCTGGCAAGTATCTTGGAGAGACGGTGACCCAAGCAGTGATCACCGTTCCCGCCTATTTCAACGACTCCCAGCGCCAAGCCACCAAGGACGCCGGCAAGATCGCTGGCCTTGAGGTGCTGCGCATCATCAACGAGCCGACTGCGGCAGCCCTCGCCTACGGCCTCGATCGCAAGAGCAATGAGCGCATCTTGGTGTTCGACCTGGGCGGCGGCACCTTCGACGTCTCCGTGCTCGAGGTGGGCGACGGTGTGTTCGAGGTGCTCTCCACTTCCGGTGACACCCACCTGGGCGGTGATGACTTTGACAAGGTGATCGTTGATTACCTGGCCGCCAGCTTCAAAGCCAATGAGGGCATTGATCTGCGCCAGGACAAGCAGGCCCTGCAGCGTCTCACTGAAGCGGCAGAGAAGGCCAAAATTGAGCTTTCAAGCGCTTCCCAAAGCGAAATCAACCTGCCGTTCATTACGGCCACCCCGGAGGGTCCTAAGCACCTCGATCTCACCCTCACCCGGGCCAAGTTTGAGGAGTTGGCCTCGAAGCTGATCGACCGTTGCCGCGTGCCGGTGGAGCAGGCCCTTAAGGACGCCAAGCTCTCCTCTGCTGAACTCGATGAAATCGTGATGGTGGGCGGCTCCACCCGCATTCCGGCGGTGCTTGAGCTGGTCAAGCGCGTTACCGGCAAGGACCCCAACCAAACCGTTAACCCAGATGAAGTGGTGGCCGTTGGTGCCGCGATTCAGGGCGGTGTGTTGGCCGGTGAGGTCAAGGACATCCTTTTGTTGGACGTCACCCCCCTGTCTCTAGGCGTTGAAACCCTTGGCGGCGTGATGACCAAGATGATCACCCGCAACACCACCATCCCCACCAAGAAGACCGAGGTGTATTCCACGGCGGTGGATGGTCAGACCAACGTGGAGATCCACGTGCTCCAAGGTGAGCGCGAGATGGCCAGCGACAATAAGTCGCTCGGCACCTTCCGCCTCGACGGCATTCCTCCTTCACCCCGCGGCGTGCCCCAGATCGAGGTCACCTTCGATATCGATGCCAATGGCATCCTCAGCGTCACCGCTAAGGACAAGGGCAGCGGCAAGGAGCAGAGCATCTCGATCACCGGAGCCTCCACCCTCAGCGACAACGAGGTGGACAAGATGGTTAAGGATGCCGAGAGCAACGCTGCTACCGACAAGGAGAAGCGCGAAAAGATCGACCTGAAGAACCAGGCCGAAACCCTCGTTTATCAGTCGGAGAAGCAGCTCGGCGAGCTCGGCGACAAGGTGGGCGCTGAGGACAAGGCCAAGGTGGAATCCTCCTCTGCCAAGCTTAAGGAGGCGATCGCTAAGGAAGACTTCGACACCATGAAGTCTGAGCTCGAGACCCTGCAGCAGGCCCTGTATGCCGCTGGTGCCGCCGTGTACCAGCAGGCTGCAGGAGCTGAGGCCGGCGCCGCCGCCCCTGGTGGCAATGGTGCTGGTGCCGATGCGGCTAGCTCTGCCTCCAGCGACGACGTGATCGATGCGGAATTCACCGAGAGCAAGTGATCAGAATCACTGAGCGCCTTTAGGTGATCTTTATTTAGCCCTCCGTAAGGGGGGCTTTGCTGGACTCAGGGGCCTGGCTGGTTTGTCAGCCTTGCTCCAGCTGGTCGGCCACCCATTCTGCTGTCGCCGGTGCCAGCAGCACGCCATTGCGGTAGTGGCCGCTGGCCAGCACCAGGCCCGGCTCCAGTTGCTCGAGCAGGGGCGCAGGGCGGCCGATCGGATGGGGCCTGTGGCCTTGCCACTGGCGTACCACGGTGGCCTGTTGCAGCCACTCTGGCGCGGCACCACCCAGCTGTTGCAGGTTGGCGAGGGCGGCCGGATCGGCTTGATCGCCAGGCTCCAGGGTGGCCCCAAGCCATAGCCTGCCGCTGGCACGGGGCACCAGGTTGAGCCCCTGCCACACCACTGCCCCAGGCCAGGAGAGTGCCCCAGGCCAGGGTCTGGCGCTACTCCAGTTTGTGGGGAGTGGAAACTCCAGTTCCAGGGCCTGGCCTAACACCGGCTCCATGGGCACCTGGTGGCCTATGTCCGCCAGCAGAGCGGCACTGGCCACCCCGGCGCTCAGCGCCAAAGCATCCACCTTCAGAAGCTCGCCGCTGCGAGTGTGCACGCTCCAGCTACCGGGGCGTTGCTCTAGGCGCTCAACCCGATCGCAGCAGGTCTGCAGACCCAGCCGCAGGCCATCGGCTAGCAGGGCTGCGAGGGCGGGCCCGGGATCCAGCTGCCCGTCGGCCGGGGAGTAGAGCCCGCCCAGGGCTCCGATCGGCAGGGCTGGTGCCAGGGCGTCAAGCCGGGGCTGGTCCCAGAGCTCCAAGGCAAATCCCTGCTGCCGCCGGCTTGCCACCAACTGGCGCTGGCGCTCCAGTTCCTCAGGCGTGCTGGCCAGCAGCAGCAAGCCGGGCCGCCAGGGCAGCTCCCAGCCCTGGCCCTTCAACTCCTTACGCCATTGGCCCCAGAGCTCCAGGCTGCGTTGACGCAACCGCCAGGCTCGGCCGCTGTTGCGGTGAAACACCTGGGCCATGAGCACCCCCAGGGCCGCCTCGCTGCCTGAGCTGGGGTCGCGCTGGCCGTCCAGGCCAGGATCAATCAGCAAAACTCGGTGGCCACGCTGCAGCAGTAGCCAGGCGCAGGCCCGGCCCACTAAGCCGGCGCCGATTACAGCTATCGAAAGGCGCCTAACGGCTGATCCGACGGGATGGGTCTGCTTAATCAGATCTGCTTGAGGTCTTCTTGCACTTGGGTGGGCAACACCTGGGCATAGAGACCAAAACCGCTCGCCACTTTGATGTAACCCTTGCGCAGCTTGTCGCCGTCTTGAAGGCGGGCCGCCTCATCAAGCTGGGCTAGGGCCGTTTTCAGGGCGGTGGCAAGCTTCTCGGCCTCGGGGCGGTCGGCGGGCAGCAGCCTTTGGTTGATGTAGCTCATTTCCCGGCCCACTTCCTGCATGGGGCCGTGGATCAAATTGGCGGTGAATACCCAGTTGCGATCATTTACGAGGGCGGCTAACTCGGGCAGGCGGTTGCGGGCTGCCAAGAAGCCCTCGGCTTGGCGCTCGATCAGGGCCATGTCCTCTGGGCTGATGGTCGGCGGCTTCTTGCCCTGGCTGCCGTCACAGGCGCTCAGGCCGAGGCAGAGCACGGTGGCAAGGCAGAGCACCACTAAACGGCGCAGCTGCTGGCTGAAAGCAGTGAAAACCGCAGGAATACGCGCAGAAGCCATCAGCAGGTACCAACACCTTTTCGTGGGGGTGAGTTTATCGGGGCGGGCTGGCTCTTCCGGCCTGTCTGTTGCCCCTCGCAACCTGGCCCTAAATGCCGCCGAGGTGCTACGTCTGAACTGACGTTGACCATGGCCATGACTACCGCCACTGCCATCCTGCAGATGATCTGCCCGGATAAACCCGGACTGGTGCGGGAATTGTCTGGCTGGGTGGCGGCTAACGGCGGCAACATCGTGCACGCCGACCACCACAGCGATCAAGGCGCCGGCTTGTTTTTGAGCCGGATCGAGTGGCAGCTTGAGGGTTTCGGGCTGCCGCGCGAGGCGATCTGTCCCACGGCCAGCGCCCTGGCGGAGCGCCTGGGTGGCCAATACACGGTGAACTTCTCAGATGTGCGCCCGCCGGTGGCGATCTTCGTGAGCAAGCAGGACCACTGCCTGCTGGATTTGCTGTGGCGCACGCGCACGGGGGAGTTGCCCATGCAGGTGCCGCTGGTGATCTCCAACCATCCCGACCTTGGCGCCCTTGCCGAGGAATTTGGGGCCCGCTTTGCCCATGTGCCCATCTCAGCCGCCAACCGGGAGGAGGCTGAAGCACGGCACTTGGAGCTGCTTGCCGAGCACGGCATCGAGCTAGTGATCCTGGCCAAGTACATGCAGGTGCTGACGCCGGCATTTTTGGAGAGCTTTGATCCACCGGATGCTTTCCATCGAGTGATCAACATCCACCACTCTTTCCTGCCTGCTTTCCAGGGCGCTCAGCCCTATCACCGGGCCTGGGAGCGGGGCGTGAAGCTGATCGGTGCCACCGGTCACTACGTGACCGAGCAGCTGGATGGGGGGCCGATCATTGCCCAATCCACCGTGCCCGTGGGCCACCGCGATGAGGTCCCAGACCTGATCCGCCTCGGCCGCGACTGCGAACGCCTGGCCCTAGCCCGGGCCGTGCGCCTGCACCTCAAGCGCCAGGTGATGGTTTACCGGGGGCGGACGGCGGTTTTTGCTTGAGGTTCAGGCAGCTTCGCTGAGCGCATCAAGCCTGTGTTTGGCGAGAGTTGCCGCAGGCAGCGGTCCCTCCAGGTGCGCCCAGGGCAGCACCCGCTCGCTGTTCCAGGTGGCGTGGATTACTTCCTCCCAGGCTGGTGGGCTCTCGGGGCCTGAGGTTTGCTCCCGCACCGCCCGATATGCCTGCTTCCAGCCCCCCAGGCTCTCGTGTTTGCCGCGGGCGGCGGCGATCACCGGTGCTAGGCGCCGGTCGCTGCGCGACAGCAGGGCCTGGATCACGCTCCAGCCATAGCTTTCGGGGCGCAGCTCGATGCCCTTGGGCTTGAGCCGCTTGGCCAGCAGCTTGAGTCGCTTCTCGGCTTCGGGCCGCACCCCTTGCCACTGGAACGGGGTGTGGGCCTTGGGCACGAAGCTGCTCACTCCCAGGGTGAGCCTCAGGCCGGGAGTGGCTTTTTTCAGAGCTAGCAGCAGCTCGGCGGTGGCTTCCACATCGGTTTCTTCTTCCGTAGGCAGGCCCACCATTCCGTAGAGCTTCAGGCCCGTGAGCCCGCCCTCCTTGGCGTAGCGGGCGGCTGCGTAAATCTCTTCGGTGGCGAGTTTCTTGTTCACCACCTGGCGCATGCGCTCGCTGCCGCTCTCGATGGCGATCGTGAGCGATTTGCTGCCCCGTTTGGCCAGAATTCGGCCCAGCTCGGCGGTCACGGTGGCGGCCCGCACCGAGCTGACGCTCACCCGCGTGCCTTCAAAGCGGTCCTGGTCGAGCCAGGCCAGCAGGTCGGCGAATTGGGGGTGCTGGGTTACTGAGGCCCCCAGCAATCCCAGGCGTTGGGTGGCGACCAAACCCTTCTCTACCGCTGGGATCAGGCCGTCTTCCAGGCTGGGGGTGCGAAACGGCAGGGTGAGGTAGCTGGCCAGACAGAAGCGGCACAGCTCCGGACAGCTGCGCGCCACCTCCACCATGTGGATCGAGGGCCAGGCCGCCTCCGGGGTGATCACAGCCGAGTGGCTCAAGGTGTTGCCGCGCCAGGTCTGCTTGGCCACCGTGGCCGGGATACCCGCTTCTGTTGGCTCCACCGCGAGCAGATCGCCCTCGGGGCTGTATCGGGGGGCATAGAGGCTGGGTACATACACGCCCGGCACGTGGGCTAGCTGGCGTAGCCGCTCGGGCCGGGGTGCACCGCGGCCTGCCTGCAGGGCATCGATGAAGGCTGGCAGCAACAGTTCGCCATCGCCCAGCAACACCACATCAAAAAATGGTGCCAGCGGCTCGGGGTTGGCGGTGAGCACCGGCCCACCGCCGAAAACGATCGGATCGTCTTCGCCGCGCTCGGCCGCCCAGATCGGGATGCGCTGCTGCTCCAGCAGATCCAGCAGCACCGGCCCATCCAGCTCCCAGCTCAGCGACAGGCCAAACAGGTCGCAGTGGCGGTGCGCTGGATCGCCCTGGTCGGTGAATAGGCGGCGTACATCCACATCGGCCCGTTGGGCCAGGGTGGCCCACACCACCTGGTACCCCAGGCTGGTGATGCCCACCGTGTAGGTGCTGGGAAAGGCCAGCACCGCACGCAGGGCACCGGCCTCAGCTGGGGCGGGTTCGAACAGCAGGATTTCCTGGTTCAGATGAGACGACGGCTGTAGGCATCCAGCGTCTCACCACGGCAGGCAATACTTACTTACCGGCTAGGGCGGAAAGGGGGCCAAGCAGGCCACTGATTGCGGTGTTGGCATCGGCAGCTGATGGAGTGCCCTTGCTGAAGGTGCCGCTTAAGCCTTGGGCAGCGCTTTCGATGGAGGTCCACTTATCCCCGGCCAGGGGCTTGACCACTGGTGCGGCCTTCTCCCAGATGGCCTGGAAGCCGCCCATGGAGGCTGCGGCACCGGCTAGATCGCCGGAGGCCACCTTGCTTTTGCCCTGCTTGAGCAGGTCGAGCACCGGGGTCACGGCCGGCCCTAGGGCCGTCTGGGCGGCACCCGTGGCAGCGGAGGTGGCGGCGTCCTTGGCGCTCTGGGTGACCTGGTTACAGCCAGTGAGGCTTAGGCCACCCGCGAGGGCTAGGGCGATGCCGCCGGCGAGCAGAGAAATGCGACGCATGGAGATGCCATTCAGCAAGCCTCTGGACCCTAGGGACGTCAGTTGGGCCAGCTGATTCCTTCGGTTTATTGTAAGGATTGATACCAAACTGCGCCAGGTTGTGCAGTGGACGCAGCCCTATTCCCTCACGCCCCCGCCAGCACCTTCGCCTCGTCCTCGGCGCTAAGCACTCGGCCGCTGTCTTCAAAGCCTTCGATCTGGTCGAAGTTGAGGTAGCGGTAGAGCTCAGCGCCGTAGGGATCGATCTTTTCGGCGGCGACTTTCAGGTATTCGTTTCTGGAGGGAATGCGGCCCAGCTGGGCGCACACTGCCGCTAGTTCGGCGCTGCCCAGGTACACCTGGGCTCCGTTGCCGAGGCGGTTGTTGAAGTTGCGGGTGCTGGTGGAAAACACCGTGGTGTTGTCGTCGACGCGGGCTTGGTTGCCCATGCACAACGAGCAGCCCGGCATCTCCATGCGGGAGCCGGCCGCTTCGAAGGTGGCGTAGTAGCCCTCCTGCTTCAGCGTCTCCTCGTCCATGCGGGTTGGGGGGCACACCCAGAGGCGGGCGGAGTTCTGCCCCTGGCCTTCGAGCACGTTGGCCGCGGCGCGGTAGTGGCCGATGTTGGTCATGCAGCTGCCGATAAACACCTCATCGATCGGTGCGCCGGCCACCTCGCTCAGGGTTTTGACGTTGTCTGGGTCGTTGGGGCAGGCCAGGATCGGCTCCGTGATTTGGTTGAGATCGATCTCGATTACGGCGGCGTAATCCGCATCGGCATCGGCCTCCAGCAGCTCCGGGTTGGCCAGCCAGGCCTCCATCGCCTTGATGCGGCGGGCCAGGGTGCGGGCATCGCCGTAGCCGCGGGCGATCATGTTTTTCAGAAGTGCCACGTTGCTGCTTAGGTATTCGCTCACCGTTTCGGCGCTGAGCTTGATTGTGCTGCCGGCACAAGAGCGTTCGGCAGTGGCGTCCGTGAGTTCAAAGGCCTGCTCAAGCTTGAGATCGGGCAGCCCTTCAATCTCCATGATTCGGCCGTTGAATACGTTTTTTTTGCCTTCTTTAGCCACCGTGAGCAGGCCCTGCTGGATCGCTACATAGGGAATCGCATTCACTACATCTCGGAGGGTCACGCCTGGCTGCAGGGAGCCTGAAAATTTCACCAGCACCGATTCGGGCATGTCGAGCGGCATGGCGCCGATGGCGGCAGCGAAGGCCACCAGGCCCGAGCCGGCCGGGAAGGAGATGCCGAGCGGGAAACGGGTGTGGCTGTCGCCGCCGGTGCCCACCGTGTCTGGCAGGAGCATGCGGTTGAGCCAGCTGTGGATGATCCCATCGCCGGGGCGCAGGGCCACGCCGCCGCGCGACGCCATGAAATCGGGCAGTTCGGCGTGGGTTTTCAGATCCACCGGCTTGGGATAGGCGGCGGTGTGGCAGAAGCTCTGCATCACCAGATCGGCGGAAAATCCCAGGCAGGCCAGCTCCTTCATCTCGTCGCGGGTCATGGGCCCGGTGGTGTCCTGGGAGCCCACGGTGGTCATCAGCGGCTCGCAGCTGCTGCCGGGGCGCACGCCCGCCAGGCCGCAGGCCTTGCCCACCATCTTCTGGGCCAGGGTGTAGCCCTTGCCGGTGTCTGCCGGGGCCACCGGGCGGATGAACAGCTCGCTGGCGGCCAGCCCCAGCTGGGCGCGCAACTTATCGGTGAGCGAGCGGCCAATCAACAGGGGGATGCGGCCGCCGGCGCGCACCTCATCGGTGATCGTGCTGGGCTTTAGCTCGAAGCG
>NZ_JAGQCP010000047.1:0-19443 GCF_024346255.1 Cyanobium sp. BA5m-10
GCCGCCTCAGCCGTAGGGATCACGGGCTCAATGGAGCTGGGGAGAGCGACGGCCATGGACAGGAGGAGGGGAAGGCCAAGTGAATCTTAATCGAAATAAACGCAATATCTGCAGCATCTGCAAGGGCAATAGGTTCGCGTGTCCTGTGCGTTCAGAGGCACTGTCCTGAGCCGATGGCCTTATTCAAGCTTTCATTGGCTCGGCAGCCCCTATCAGGTGGCGACCATGCACGGCCATCCCCCGCACAATGATGAGACTGGTTCCTGGTGGGCCATTTCGCCGGTCGAGACCACGCTCCATGCGGCGATCGAAGCGATCGACGAGCCCCGCTCGGCTCGGATGGATCAGTGCACCAAGCCCTCGGTGAAGGCCAGCATTAAGGCGGCAGCAGACTTGTTGGGCATCGAGGCCTCCGCCTTCGTGGTGGCGAACCTCGGGCCTGCCTGGGCTTCTACGCCATCAATACCCATGCCATTGGCGTGGCCGACGTGCCTTCCGATGCTGCCCCGCGGGAACCGCGCTCGAACATGATCCCAGGCTTTTTCTCAGCCACCTTGCTGTCGATGGGAGACAGCAGGGCAAGGGGCTGGGGCGCATCCTGCTGGTCGATGCCATGCAGCAGTGCCAATGGGCGGGGCAGATCCTGGGTGTGCGGCTGATGCTGCTCGATGCGGCGGGCACTACTTGGAGAAGCGGAACCCGCTTTTTAGTCTGGCTGAATTGACCTCAAAAGCTTTAAAAAGTCATCCAGGTTCGAATCCCAACTGATATGAATAGGGCGATTAGATTTTGGATTGTAGAAAGATATCCAATATGCACCACGCTCTGAGTAGACCGGAGTCTTATTTCCTAATACATTAGCGGCATCCACAAAAATATTGGATTCATCTGGCAATCTTTTCCTTTCCGAAATTATTATTGTCGACATACCCCCGCCTGGCAACTCAAGATCATGGAGAGTTTTGGCAAGCTTGTTACAGCGTAATGCTGCCAAGTCTTCAATACGGGTTATAAACACTACGTCCGCATCTCTTTCGTCAAGCTGTATATCATAATTCGCTGGCATATCAAGTTTGATCCCAAATCTTCGCAAGCTTGTCGTCCTAGATGGTCTTTCATATAAGTGGGTCTGAATGCACATTTTTTGCCATTCCAGATCTTTTTTCGTATAGATCATGTTTTGAGCTACTACGTCGCTAGTCGTCGACATAAACATACAAACCGCAGCCACAAAACTCTGTAACTTGAAAAATTTCATTTTAATTGACTATTGACTCAATTGTACGTGCTTAAATGTAAGCTGATCAGTCACATGAGATTTAGCCATAAAGGTTCTTGACAAACGAACGTTGACTACCAATTCACAAAGGAAATCGATAGGTATTTCCTCGACTGCTTCTCATTAAAAACTCGCTTGGCGTCTGTCGGTAGGAGGCCCAAGTTGTACGTCGCTGTTTTCGTTCTGTAATAAGAACTTTTCCGCACGAGCCTGAACTACCGTCACCACATTCATAAGAACTGCCTACTTTTTCAACAGATATTTGTTTATGGTCTGATCGATAAGTAACAGTGAATGAGGATGGACTGCCTGCCAGTGAGCAGTCCTCTTTTGTTGAATTAAAGGTGCATACTACCCATGCATCCTCGGCGTAAACATCATTTGTGATACCTCCACTCGTGACAATTGCCGCTACAACAAAAGCAGCAGTCAAAAGGTTTCTTGCGTCTAGTCTTGTCATGATTCAAAATGGACGACTAATGCTGCTAATGCTGCTAATGCTAATTGGTGCCTAAAGTGCTACTCGCTTTGTCAAAGGTCACTACCGCACAAGCCTCTGCAGCCCAAGTGTACGAAGGATAATGCACTCCAATGCAGTTGCCCATTGCAACGGTAATAGAACCATTGTTCTTGGCCCTTGCTGCGGAGCCGAAGATATTATTCATAGCCATAAATCTTTGCCTAGAGAAACTTGGATCTGCGCCGGCCATTCGCTACTAGATCTCTCCTGTGGTTGCAACTTCTTGGCTTGAGCCTGCAAGACAAGCCACTCTTCGGTAGGAGCGTGAGCCTCTGTTGAGGCTGCGCTTGCTGGCCATCGGGCTACGTGAGGGCGGACATTAGGCCCAGTGTCTGTGCCGCTTGTTGCATCCGAATATCGAAGCTGGCCAGCTGGGTGCAGCGGCTGTGCAGCGCCACCGCCAAATGCAAGGCGTCACCACCCCGCAGGCCGAGGGCCGGATCCTGGAGCAGCTCGGCCGCCTGACGGAAGCGGCCGCGATCGAGCGAGCGCAGTTCAACTCCGCCCTGCAGCAGGCGCTCGAATTGGTCCCCAGCGGCCAGGCGTGCCTCCGCACTGAGGCCGTGAAGGCGCTGCTTCATCCCCAGGGCGCTGTGGGTTTCGGTGATCAGCCAGTCGCTGCTGATTAAGGGTTCGCGGGACTGCGCAAACCAGTCGAGGGCGCGCGAGCTGCTCTCTTCCGGGGTCAGCAGAGCCACCACGACGCTGGTGTCGAGATAGATCATCGATGGGTCAGCGTCACCAGCGTTCACCGCTACGGCATTCCTCAATCACCGAAGGGGTGAGAGCCATGGTGGCCTGCAGTTGACGCAAATCACTGGCCAGAGCAGAGCGATCCAGCCTGCGCAGAGGCTCCAGGCTCAGGCGGCCGTCTGGTCCAATGACAATGTCGATCTCATCGCCTTCTTGCAGCCCGGCCTGACGCAGGCAATCGGCCGGGAGCCTTACCGCCAGGCTGTTCCCCCAGCGGCGGATCGCCTGCGGGAAGTGCTGGCTGGCGTCAGCTGAACGACCTTGAGCCTTGGACTGTGTCAAGGAGCGCCCTGGGCCGTTCCCGGCCACCCGTAGAGACATGACTCTACGTCCGGTTGGTGGTTTTCAGTGCTGCAGATGCCGCCGGCTCCAGCCAGTGATGCTCGCCTCCACGTTTTCTAGGTGCCACTGCAGCGGCCCCCGACCCTGGGTGCAGCCCCAGCGGCGGTAGTGCTTGCCCGGGGTGAGCACCCCTCGCAACCGCAGCTGGCGGAGGGTTTCGCGGCTCATCCCCAGGGCAGTGCAGGCCTCTGCCGTTGTCACCCAGACCCGCTGGCGAAGCGGCGGCTCCTGGCCGAAGTCTGTCCGGTAGGCCTCGGCCACCAGCATCCCTGCAGAGCGGTACTTGGCGCGCGGCAGCGCCTCCTGGAACACTTCCAGCCAGGCATCGCTGAGGGTCAGCTCGTCGTCGACAGGAGTGCCGGGTAGAGCCCCCTGAGCTTGCAGTGAGAATGTTGCTGCGGACGATGTCCTTGAACAGGAGCTGGTCGCGCTGGTCGAGTCCACCCAGCCGCTCGAATAGCCCGATGCTGCGCTCCACCAGGGCGATCACATCGACCTCCCGCAGCCGCGGTGGGCTCGTTTCTGCCGGTGCCCTTTGCGCCTGCTGGACGCTCTCCAGAAACCAGCCATCCATCCACACCGCAAACGGTGCGCTGATCCAGCGGGCCAGGTCGACTGCGACCTGGGGATGGACCCAGGTGCCGCCGCCCTGGCCTTGGCGGGACTCGATCAGGTCAAACATCCGAATTACGGAGGTTTCAGCGAGGGCATCCAGATAGGTCTGGCAGCGGTCGCTTTCCCGGTACTTCGACCACTGCTTGTTGTTGGCTTTGCACATGGCCGTGGCATTCACGTAGCCATCACTGGTGCGGCGGGAGATCGGCGTGCCTTTCCAGGAACGGGAGACCAGAGCGGGGTGATTCATCGAGACGAGAGGTGCAGCGGGATGGAACGGCGTCGTTGTGGTGTTCATTGGTCTGAGAGCGGTGTGACGGCGGGAACTTCGCCGGCGTCAGCGCTGGCATCGGAGTGGAAGACGGTGTTGGTGCTGGCCAGCGGCCGCGGTGGCACGGGCCCGGCGAGCACCAGCAGCAGGGTGCTGAGCTGAAATGCCAGGCCCAGCAGCGCCAGAGCGCGCAAGCCAGCCAGGCTGGAAACCGTGACCATGACGGTGGGCCGGCGGGTTCGGCAGAAGGCCGGCAGCTGGGGGCGGGGCCCGAAGGCCCCATTACTGCGGACGTGCGGTGAACCCATCAGAAGGGGGCCTCGTCGTCGTCCTTAACAGCCCAAGCGGATCCGTTGTCCGCACCCGTGGTGTAGCCCTCGACTTCTTCAAACCCGTCGGTGGGATCGACCTGCTCGTAGGGCACGAACTCGACGACCTGAACAGCACGGGGCTGGAAGGTCATGCCGCAGCCGTTCTCCCCGTCCCAGTCGTAGATGTCAAAGGCGACGACCACCTTGGAGCCGTTGCCTATGGCGGCCCCATCCCAGGGCTGCTTTTTGGCATCGACGATGCGGGGCCCCTCGGAGTGGGAGCCGTCACGGCGCTGGAACTGCGGCACCTTGAAGCGCACCACGGTGATCTCGCTGGGCTTCTCCTTGTCGGGCTTCCAAGGGAAGCCCTTCTCGGCGCGGCGCTTGCGGCTGCCGTGCAGGGCGATGAACTGGTCTTCCATCGCTAGCAGAAAGGACTGGGCCCTCTCATCGCTGTTGGGAAGGAGAAGGTCGGCCGTCCAGGCCTTGGGCTTGCTCTTGTCGAGCTGATGCCTGGGGGTGATCAGATGGGCCCAGCGCACTTCGGCGAGGGGGGTACGAAAGATGTCCTTAGCCATGGGTTGAAACGGGGTGAACGGTGGAAATGGGCTGTTGATCGAAAGGAGGCAGGGGCGGCAGACCAAAGCGTTCGCGCAGCAGGTGATGCACTGCCCCGCTGGCCGAGAGGTTGTGGCGCTCCATCACCTCGCGGACTCGCAGGTACACATCTGTGCGCACCTGGGTCTGGATGAAGTGGCGACCGGCGGCCGAGCGTGGCTGCTCGCCGTAGCGACGAAGGCCTTTCACGGCTCCACCGGCGTCGCGGCGTCATCGAGGCCGTGCCCCTCGCACTCCTCAAGGAAGTGGTCGACGAAGGCGGCGTGCTGGTGCTGGTTGATGCGATCACCGATGGAGCGGGCATTGCGCGGCACTTGGAAGTGCTCGCGGAACGCCTTGGTCAGCTCCTGGCGTGCTGCCTGGGGCAGGGCAAGGATCCGCTGGTGGGTGGCCTCGATCTCCTGGGGCGTGAGCGGCTCCAGAGCGACATCGATGTCAACCACTGGGGCAGCCTCTTTCTCCTTGCTGGGCTCAGGCCCAGCCGGAGCACCAGTAACCCCGACAGATGCGAGGCTCTTTGCCCCTTTCTTCTCAGGCTCTACAGGCTGAGCCTGTTTGGCCAAAGGGATGCCCAGCAGCATGGCCAGCATCCAGCCGGAGGCCCGCAGCAGGTCGTCGACTTCGTCGGCCCACTCCTCACTGGTGACTTCAGCTCCACCGGAGTGCATCACCGTGACCCGCAACTTGTTGCGGCCGTGGATGTCGACCAGCTGGACGCTGAAGGCAATGCCCGAGGCAAAGGCCGGTCTGGCTGCTTCGACTACAGCAGCTAGATCAAGGGAAGGAACGGCCTGCACCTGCTCCTGGAACGAGGCCAGGGCGGCTGTAAGGGCGCGCTCGGCGCTGCCTTTTTCGTCGAGCAACGCGAGGGCGTCGGTTGGCACGCCTGCGCGTGCGGGGGTTTGGGTCATGACATCAGAGAGCCGGGCTTGTGCCCGCTGGCCTGAGCTTAGCGGCTTGCTAACGCTAGGCGCAACCCCAGACTTTGCTTGCAATCGTCCAGGTCGGCCCTGGTTGCGTCCGCCAGAGCGGTCCGATCAGGCACCCAGCGCTTTCTGCTCCCAGGCGCCGATCCACTGCTCGGGAAGGAACTCCTCGCCATCCACCCAGAGCTGAGCCAGCTCAACCGAGCTGTAGTCGTCGATGGCCAGCACCTCTGAGAAACGCTTCTGGTGCTCCTTCGGTGCACCCTTGACCAGCTGCTCCAGGGCTTGGGTGACGTCGAGACCGCCTTCCTTGATCACGCGGCGCACATGCTGGCGCCATTTCTGACAGATCTCCTCGGCACGCTTCGAGGTCAGGGTCGGCGCGGGCGCTGCTTGAAAGGCCTTGGGCACCGGCACATAGCCGATGTAGCAGCTCCAGAAGTACACGGCATCCCAGAGCTTGTCGTCATCGCCGTGTAGGGGCTCCGCATCCTTCAGCTGGTCCTTCAACCGCTGGGACTTGACCGGTCCCCAGTCCTTCTCCGCCAGGCGACGGTTGAGCTCCTCGAGCTGAAAGAAGGCCTTCTGGCGCAGCTCGCCGGCCTTGCCCTGCTCGATCACCGAGAGATTCCCGTAGGAAATCACCTCAAACTCGGCTTCTGTGCCCCATTCACATGCGGTGTACTGGGTCCAGCCGTTACGGCGCCGCCAGTTGAGCAGCATCTTCCCAAAGGCTCTTCGGGACTCGTCCTGCCAGTCAAGGACGGCCTGGTAGGTGCGCTTGACGGGCTTCTTTGCTTGTGCCATAGCCCGATCCTAAGCGCTGCTTGGCACTGCTAGCCATAGCTTGTTACAGCTTGGCAGGCTGGTCTCGGTTATTTCCTGGCTCGGCCAAGAGCTGTTTGACCTGTTGAACGGTGAGAACCCGGCCCGTCTGGGCCTGGAAGCGGAGGACTAGCGTGTATGGGTGGATGCCGGGATAGCGACGGGCCAAGGCCTGCAGCTGCTTGCGGAGTTCGGGCCTGTTCATTGGACCGACCCGGCCATGGGATTCAGGTCCAGGACGGCTTGAGCCTCTGCAATCGAGCGGCAGACCGAGCCCAAGCCGCCAAGCTGCTGCACCAGCAGCAGAAAGGCCCGCTGCTCGGGGCTGACGGTTCCGGAACCCGTCTTGATCTCCAGGGCAACGAACTGGGCAATGCGCTGACCGACCAGTTCAGGCGTGATCTCCAGCGAGCGCAGACCGATCAGGTCGCTGCTGCCCTTGCACAACCCAAAGCGCACGAAGCGCCCCTGCTGGTCGACCAGGGCACCGGTGTTGTTGCGCCAGAGCCGTACCCGCCCGCGGCCGCAGGCCAGGCGGATGCGCTGCTGAATTTCGTGTTCGCTGGGGGAGGAGGCCATGCCTCCTGTTGCCGGGCCATCAGCCCGCCCTAGAGTTGGTCATCCAGATGGTCAACGGCCATGGTGCAGGTGACGGTGGCGGAAGCCAAGACCCAGCTCTCCAGCCTGTTGGATGCTGTGGAGGCTGGGCAGGCGGTGGTGATCACGCGTCGCGGCAAAGCCATCGCCGAGCTGGTGCCGCGCTGCAGCGTGCGTGATCTGCTGCCCCAGCTCGCAACCCTGCGTGGCTCGTTGCCCGAGCAGCCGACCAGCGGCGTGGAGACCATGCGGGCTTTGCGGGATGAGTCCGGCGCCTGATGCTCTACATCGACACCTGCGTGTTGCTGGCGGTGCTGACGCCGGAAGCGCACTCCGCCACGGCAACGGCGTTTCTCACTGAAGCCAGTGCACCGCTGGCGATCAGCTCCTGGAGTGTCACCGAGCTCCATTCCGCCCTCGGCCTGAAGGTGCGCACCAAGGCACTGAGCCAGGCGCAAGCCGAGACGGTGCTGCAGGGGTTTGAGCGCAGCCTGGCGCCAGGCCTGCTGATGCTGGAACTGGAGCCGCAGGACTTCCGCAACGCCAACGCCTGCTTGCGCGGCTGGAGCACGTCCCTGCGAGCGGCCGATGCCCTGCACCTAGCAATCGCCAGCGGCCGTGGCGCCACCCTCTGCAGCCTGGATGCCCCGTTTGTCGCGGCGGCCCAACAGCTGGGCCTGGAGGCTGAACTCCTGGGAGCAGGCGGCAAGCCAGTCAGGCATTAAGCGCTGCGCTGCCTGGCAGCCCAGACATACCTGGCCCAGCCCTGCTTGTAGCCCCGCTCTTGCTCCCGCTCCAGCAGCTGCTCGAAGGTCCGGCAGCCAGCTGCCGGGTGCGTGCGCCGGGGCCTCTGCTGCTGGTTGGGCTTGGGTTTGGGCCGGTGGCGGGCTGCGCCCGTGACTTCAACTAGTTCACCCTCAATCTGCTGGAGTCCGCGGCGCTGCTCATCTCGTTCGTCAGCCAGGAACAGATGGCCGCAGTCAGGGCAGACCTGTACCGCGCTGGGGCAGCTGCAGAAGCAGTGCGGGCAGTCCTTGATCGGAATCGAGACACCCTCACGCCGGCGGCGGCCGGCCAGGTTCCACTCGCGTTCATCGGTCGGCAGGCCGTGGCGATGGGCATTGCCGACGTGATCAAGGATCACGGCCTCCTGCTTCCCAGCTGCGGGCCGCAGGGCCCGGCCGACCATCTGCAGGTAGAGGCTCAGGGAAGCGGTGGGACGCATCAGGATCGCGCCACCCACTGAAGGGATGTCGGTGCCCTCAGAAATGATCATGCAGCTGCTGAGCACCTCCACATCGCCGGTGCCGAGCCCGGCGATCAGGCGTTTGCGCTCTTCGGTCGGGGTGCTGCCACTCACCGAGGCGGCCCGAATTCCCGCACTGCGGAAGGTCGCGGCAATCTGTTCGGCGTGCTCGATGGTGCAGCAAAAAACAATTGCCGTGCCGGGGTAGAGCCGGCGGCGGTAGTGCGACACCGCATCGCCAATGGCGGCCCGATCCCCAAAGGCGCGTGCCGCCTGCTCCAGGTCGAACTCGCCCATATGCCGGCGCCGCAGTTTGCTGTTGCGCGCCCCTGGCCAGGAGAACACCTTGGGCCGGGCCAGCCAGCCCTGTTCGACCAGCCAGGCCGCTGAGGGCCCGAGCACTAGGGCCTCGAAGTAGCCGCCGGCCTCTACGCCCAACCCTTTGCCGTCGAGGCGTTCGGGGGTGGCGGTCTTTCCGATCAGATGGGCGCCTGGCCAGGCCTCGATGATCCGGCCCCAGACGTTGCCTGCCACCAGGTGGTGGGCCTCGTCCTGAATGATCAGATCCGGCGCCGGCAGGGCTTTTAGCCGCCGGACCACGGTCTGCACCGAGCCCACCGCCACCTGCCGCCCCTGGATCCGGTGGCCGGGGGCGATCACATCGGGCTCCAGGCCCCAGGCCCGCACTGTGCCGGTGAGCTGCTCGATCAGCTCAGCCCGATGGGCAAGCACCAGCACCCGCCGGCCCTTGCTGGCCGCGCCGCGGGCGATGGCGCCGATGGTCTGGCCCTTGCCCGCACCGGTGGGCATGACCGCACAGACCCGGCGGTGGAGCTTGAGGGCGGCGCGGAGATCGGCCAGCAGTTGCTGCTGGTAGTCGCGCAGGACGATCGGGGCCACTGGGATTACAGGCGATCAGGACAGTAACTAGCCTCTATCCTTCTTTGGCTCAGCCTAGCGAGAGCTGGCCTAAAGCATTAGGCTGTAGTTCACGAGCGGAGTTCCCATGTCTGACTACGCCCTGCCGGTGAGTGTCTCGATCACCCAAGAGCAACTGGCCTGGCTTGATGCGCGGCGTCGGCACGGCTCCCTGAGTCGCTCAGCCGCCCTGCGCCAGGTGCTCGACGCTGTGATCCACCGTGAGTCCCTGGTTCCCGCGCCTGATCGCGGCTCTACGGGTAATCAGGCGCTTGCCAGCCAGGGCTGGTGAGCGACATCCCATGGCCGATGCCATTGCTGCGGCTCGGGGCCGCTGGCCGGAGATCCTTGCGGCACTAGCAGGGCTGAGCGACGCGGAGCTGAGCGATCGCCATCAGCCCTGCCCACTCTGCGGCGGCACGGATCGCTACCGCTTTGACGACAAAGACGGCAGCGGCTCCTGGTTCTGCAATCAGTGCGGCGGCAAGGACCAGCGCGGTGGTGCCGGCTCCGGCATCGACCTGCTCATGCGTCGGCAGGGCTGGAGTTTTGTGGAGGCCGCCCGGCAGGTGGAGGGCTTCCTTGGTCTGGTGCCTGACGACAACGCCAGCATTCCCAGCCAGAGCTGCAATCGCAACGGCAAGCCCTGGCGCATGCCCGAGAAGCCCCCTGCCGATGCCCCACCGCCCCCGTTGAACCGCGGCGCCACCGCCCAATGGGCTTACCGCAACGGCGCCGGGGACGTGCTGTTCTGGATCCAGCGGATCCGGCTGCGCAGCGGCGGCAAGGCCTTCCTGCATCGCGTCTGGCTGGATGGGGACTGGCATCGCCCCAGCCGCCGCGATGCCTTCTCCTGCGACTGGCCCGCACCGCGTCCGCTCTACGGCCTGCCGGGCCTGGGCCAACGACCAGAAGCGCCCGTGCTGGTGGTGGAAGGAGAAGGAACCGCCGATGCGGCTACCCGTCTGTTCCCGCAGCACGTGGTGCTGAGCTGGGCCAATGGATCCAAGGCGATCGCCAAGGCGGACTGGACGCCGTTGGCCGGCCGCTCGGTGACGCTCTGGCCCGATGCCGATGCCGACGGCCTAGCGGCAATGGAGAACCTGACCGCCCTGCTGCATCCCCTCGACTGCCAGCTGCAACTGGTGGCTCTGCCGTCGGACCTGCCGCAAGGCTGGGACCTGGCCGACGCCGACTGGACGCCTCGGCAGGCCGCACGTCAGCTAGCCAAAGCGGTTCAGCCATGGACGGCGCCTGATGCCCGATGCGATGGCGGCAGCGGCGATGGTGCCCCACCACCGCCTGCCCCTGCAGCGGCCTCCAGGCCGGCAGCACCCTTCCTCTGCCTTGGCTACGACGCCGACGCGAACTTCTACCAGCCCGCCAGCACCGGCCAGGTGATCCGGCTTCCCCGCGGCTGCCACACCGCCACCCACCTGGTGGCGTTGGCGCCGCTGGAGTACTGGGAAAGCCTCTACCCCAGCCGCACCGGGGTGAACTGGCCGGCGGCGGCCAGCGATCTGCACAAGAGCTCCGCCGCGATGGGGATCTTTGCGGTGGAGCGCATCCGCGGCCGCGGGGCCTGGTGGGATGAGGGCCGCACCGTGCTGCACCTGGGCGATCGCCTGATCACTCCTGAGGGTGAGCACCCGATCACCAGGCCCTTTCGCTCACGGTTCATTTATCAGCGGCTCAAGCGCCTGGAGGGCCCCTGCGGAGTGGAGCCCCTGAGCGTGGCGGAGGCCGGAATGATCGTGGGCATCGCCAACCGCTTCCGCTGGGAGGTGCCGGCCTCAGGCACCCTCCTGCTCGGCTGGGTGGTGCTGGCTCCGATCTGCGGCGCCCTGCGCTGGCGGCCCCATATCTGGCTCACTGCCGGCGCCGGATCGGGCAAGAGCCAGATCCTCGATCGCTTCGTGGCACCGCTGCTCGGCGATCTGAGCCTGGTGGTAGTGGGCGCCACGACCGAGGCGGGCCTGCGTCAGACCATCTGCTCGGATGCCGTTCCGGTGGTCTTTGATGAGGCCGAGAGCAACGAGAAGGGCGACCAGCAGCGGATGCAGGCGATCCTCTCGCTGGCACGGGTTGCCAGCAGCGAGAGCAGCGCCGAGATGCTCAAGGGCTCCCCTAGTGGGGATGTCAGCCGCTTCCGGGTGCGCTCGATGTTTCTGATGTCATCGATCGCCACCGCCCTCAAGCAGGGGGCGGACAAGAGCCGCTTCGCGCAGCTCACCCTGCGCAGCCCCAACGAGATGGGCAAGGAGGAGCGAGAAGCCCATTGGCAGAATCTCGATCGCGATCTCGAGCACCACGTCACCCCTGAGCTGGCGCGGCGGCTGATCGCTCGCACCGTTTCGCTGATCCCGGTGATCCGCCAATCGGTGGTGGTCTTCTCCTCTGCCGCCGCACGCCACTTCGACTCCCAGCGCCTGGGTGATCAGTACGGCACCTTGATGGCCGGCGCCTGGTCGCTGCTCAGTGATTCCGTCCCCACCCAGGAGGAGGCCGAGCACTGCATTGCCTGCCACGACTGGGAGAGCTACAGCCAGAGCACCGAAGTGCCAGACGAGGCCCGCTGCATCCAGACGATTCTGCAGCGCCAGGTGCGGGTGGAGACCGACGACAAGCCCGTCACCCGCACGATCGGTGAACTGGTGGAGCTGGCCGCCTGCCACAACACCTGCCTCGATGTCAGCGCGGGCTTGGCCACCCAGACCCTGGGGCGCCATGGACTGCGGGTGGATCAGGACCGCCTGCTGGTGAGTAACACCGCCAAGGCAATTGAGCACTTCCTCGTCGATACCGCCTGGCAGAACAGCTGGCCTGTGGTGCTGTTGCGCTTGGGCGGTGCGCAACGGGCAGGACCGGTGCGCTTCTGTGGCGCCGGCATGGTCAGCCGTGCAGTCGCCATTCCCCTGAGCGTGCTGTAACCAGCTGCCGTTACAAAACGGCCAGACATAACAGCAGCGGTAACGCCCAGATCCCATGCACCGCTAGCGATCTGTGCATCCGTAACGATGTAACGCCTCAGGGATCACATAGAGCCCCCTATGAATTCAAAGACGAATTGACACCTTCTCAACCAGACGCTGCTGCTTGCTAATGCCTCTATATCTGAAAAAGGGTTACATCGTTACAGGCACCCCCAGAAGCCACTACAGGCAGGCGATCTCGGCTGTTACGCCCATCGTCACGCCGCGTCACAACTGAAACGGCCATGACCACCACCACCTCAACCTGGCTTGACCCCATCCCAGGCCTTTGGCGGGATGAGGCAGCTCACCGGTACTGGCTCGGCGATCACCTGTTCCCGGTGTCGATCACCGGCGTGCTGGCCCATGGCCTGAGCGACTACGCCAAGCGCTCGATCGAGGCCAAGCGGTCGATCTGGGAGCCGCGCGGCACCACCGTGCACGCAGCCCTTGAGTACTACAGCCAGGCCCGCTTCTTGGCGGGCAAGAGCACCAGAGAAGCTCTGCTGGACGCCGAGACCCTGTGCGGGCACCACCAGTACCGGGACTGGATCCTGCCGCTGCTGCAGCTGCCGCTTTGGGACGAGGTGCAGGTGATCGCCAGCGAACGGCTCAGCTGCTGCCTCATTCGCAACGTGGCGGGGGCCTTTGACGGCGCCTATGTCTCACGGGCCCTGAGTGAGCGCCGTGGCCACGAGGTGCGGGTGCTTTACGACCTCAAGACCCTCTCGGCCCACGGCCGGCCCTACTCCACCGCCGCCCAGCTGGGCGGCTACATGGTGCTGGAAGCTTCCCAGGGCAATCACTACGAGCTGGGCCAGACGATCTGGAGCAAGCCCGGCGAGGCCTTTTGCAGCACCTTCTACAGCCGTGAGAAGTGCCTGAGCGCCTGGGCCGCCGCCTGGAGCCGCTACTGCTCCACTCACAGGCCCTTCTGAGAGCAAGGATCAACGAGAGCCAGCTCAGCAAACTGGCTTGTAGATGCTGGCCGCTAGACTCAGCGGGCTCGGAATCATCCGGGCAACTGTTCTGATGTTCCTCGATGGCGGACCTCCTGCTTGTTGCTGCTCCCCAAGCTCCAGTCGCCGGTGCGGTAACTGAGGCTGATCTCGATGATCTGCTGGACGCGGTCACCGCGATCAAGGCGCAACAGAAGGAGCTGGATCAGCAGCTCGAGCCGCTCCTGGAGGCCCTCAACACGGCGATAGCCACCGGCCAGCTGGATCCGTCTTTCTCCCACAACGACTGGGCCTTTGCCCACAGCACCGGGCGCCTGAGCTACGAGTTCCCACCGGTGGTGCAGCAGATCGAGCAGCAGCTCAAGTCCGCCAAGGAAGCGGCGATCCAGCAGGGCAGCGCCACGGAGAAGCGCGGCAAGCCATTCTGGACCATCCGCCCCCCGAAGACCCAGCCTCTGCCGTTCTGAGCTGATGCCGACGCGCGCCCACAACTGCAGCGCTGCTGATCCGGTGGAGGAGCTGCGCGCTGCCGCCAGCGCGGAGGACGACAACGGCCAGCCCATCTACGAACCTACCGATCCCGCCCGGCCGATCGGGCATGCCAACCCACCGCGTCGCACCAAGGGACATGCGGCCCAGCCACCGCCCCGGCCGTCACGACTGGAGGTGGAGCGCCGCGTGGCTGAGGGGCAGTTGTGGATCGCCCAGCGCATTCCTCTGGCGCTGATCTACGAAAAAGCTCGTGAAAGCTGGGGGGTGACCAACAGCCAGACGATCAATCGCTACCTCAACCTCGCCCGCGAGCGGATGGTCGAGGAGCTGATCTCCGATCGCCGCCGGCACCAGGCCGAGCAGATCTTTGCCCTCAATGACTGCGCTCGCCGGGCCATGGATGCTGAGCAGTTTTCAGCAGCTGTTGGCGCCTTCCGGGTCATCGCCGAGATCGGCGGCTTGCTGCGCGCTCCCCTCAAGGCACCAGACGGGCAGGCGCCAGGGGGCAGAAGCTGATGGCCGGCCTGCTGCTGGATCCGGGATCTGATCTCTGGGCCGATTGGGGCCTACTTGGTGCCCCCGATCCCTCCCGGTTCACTGCGAAGGAGGCCGCCCCAGGCCTGTTTCGCAACTTCATCAGCGAGGCTTACCCGAGCTACGCCTTCCACACCTGGGCCGAGCGACTGATCGCCTTGCTGCAGCGGGTGGCCGATGGCCAGCTCAACCGCCTGATCGTCTGCTGCCCGCCGCGCTTGGGGAAATCGCTTCTGGTTTCCAAGCTGTTTCCCGCCTACTGGGTGAGCCGCTACCCAACACGCTTCTGCGCCATTGCTTCCTATTCAGCCGAGCTGGCCTATGCCCATAGCCGAGAAGCGAGGCACTACTACCGCGCGGTTGGTCATCCCCTCTCCAAGGACTCCACCGCCGTTGGTAAGTGGCTCACCCCTGATCGCGGCGGCTGCATTGCTGCTGGCGTTCGGGGACCATTTACGGGCAAGGGCTATGCCCTCGGGATCATTGATGACCCCTACAAGGGCCCAGAAGATGCCAACTCCGCAGCTCAACGCCAAAAACTGATCGAGTGGTTCCAATCCGTCTGGCTAACCAGATCTGAACCAGGGGTGAACGGCAATGCCGGAGCCGCCCAGGTGGTGGTGCTGACCCGCTGGCATCAGGACGACCTGATCGGCTGGCTGCTGGAACAGGAAAGCGGCGACGCCCCGCAGCACTGGCATTTGCTCAACCTGCCGGCCACCTGCGAGCCGCCCGAGCAGCAGCTCCACTTCGCCGCCACCTGCACGCTCGAGCCGGACTGGCGCCAACCCGGGGAGCCCCTTTGCCCCGAGCGGTTTCCCCTGGCTGAGCTGGAGCAGATCAGGATCCGCGCCGGCAGCTACTGGTGGAACGCTCTCTACCAGCAGCGGCCTTCTCCAGCGGAAGGTCTGCTGTTCCAGCGGCAGTGGCTGCGCCGCGCCAAGGGCCAGCAGACCTTCTCCCCCTTGGTGCTCAGCTGCGATCTGAGCTTCAAGGGAGGGGACGGGAACGACTACTGCGGCTTTGTGCTGCTGGGGCTCCACAGCGACTGCACCAGTCGTCATCCAGCCGTAGACGGCTTGGCCCAGGGCCTGCAGCTGCACCGCAGCGCGGCACTGCTGCCACCTAAAGCGTCATCCCGTACGCACGTGCCAACTAGTCCGGCGGCAGAAGAGGCCGCAGGTGGTGCGATCACCGTGCTGTGGAGCCAGCACCAGCGCCTCGATCTGCCGGGGGTGGTGAAGTTCCTCACCCACACCCTTGCTGATCTCAACCAGCGGGGGCTGACGCCTGATGCCGTGCTGGTTGAAGACGCCGCCAATGGCCCGGCGGTATGTCAGCTGCTCCAGCGCCAGATACCTGGACTGATTGCAGTGCGGCCAGCAGGCAGCAAGGTCAGCCGCGCCCATGCCGTCGCGCCCTTGCTTGAGGCCGGCCAACTGGGCTTCTGCCCTGGCAACGACGACTTGATCACTGAGCTGCTGGGTTTTCCCAACGCCGCCCATGACGACCTGGTGGATGCCTTCTGTCAGGGGGTGACCTGGCTGCAAAACCAGCACTGGCGAGGCAGCGGCAGCACTGCCGCAAGACCGTTGCTCTTCTCCCGCTGAGGGGGGCATAGCCCCCGATCCCTCACTGCCGCCCTGCCATGAGCCCTACCTCCCAAAACCACTGCCGCCAGCGACCCTGCCGTTCGCCCCACGGCGCTGCTGATGCTCTGGTGGTTGAGCATCTGCACTTTGCGGCCAAGGTGGCGGCCAACTACGCCCGCCGCACCGGCCATCCCAAAGAAGACCTCGAGCAGCTGGCAGCAATTGGGCTGATCAAGGCCTCACGCCGCTACGACTGCAAGCGGGTGAACCGCAGCAGCTCCAACTTCATCGCTTACGCCAGGCCATTTGTGAACGGCGAGATCACCCATTACCTGCGCGATAAGGGTTTTCTGATTTCAGTACCAGGTCGCTGGCGGGAGCTGCATGCCAGGGGCCAGAAGTTGCTGCGCCAGGGCATAGCTGCAGATCAGATCCCCGAGCAGTTGGGGCTTACGCCAGAGCGTTGGGCTGAGATTGCAGCTGCTTGCTCAGTGCGGGTGGTGGCGATGGCGATTAGTGACGATGAAGCCCTGAGGTGCTGAGCTCAGGCGCTGCAATCAGGGCAGCCTTGCAGGGCCAGCCACGACCAAACCCCACTCCAGCAGTGAGGCGGTCACCAGAGCAATCGCGCCGATGGACCAGGCCGAGCACATCAGTCTCTGTAGCAGTAGGGCACGGAAAGGAATCATCAATTCATCCAAGTCGACTTTTTGAGGGCTGCCGCTATCAGTGCCTGATCCCTGACGGCAGTGCTGCAGCAATGCCGCATCGATCGGTGGACGCAATGCTGCTGATGCTGCGAGGGCTGGTTTGCAGCCTCACCCGGTAGCTGACATGGGCTGGGCCGATGGCGTGGATCAGGGCATCACGTGCTTCTTCTTGCAGGCTTTCGCGCTCCATGGCGCAGACGACAAGTCCAAGGGCAGCGCTTTCGCCGATCAAGGTGCCATCGGGCCGTTGGCTGACGATGAAAAGGGCTTCTCGCATGCGTGCAATATCCGGGCTTGGCTTGCTAGTGCCGTTGGTTGATTCATCCTCACGGCAACGGAGAGGGCAACGGTGTGACTAGCCCTACCTATTGAGGTGACGATTGCCGCCCGTTGCGCTGCAGCCGCCGGCAATAGCTCGTAGCCGTGGATCTTCCTTGCAGTCGCTAGCCACTGATCCAATCCCCTGGCCCCTCCACCCCACCCTGGCGGCGCTGCTACCCCGCCTGCAGCTGGTGCAGGACTGCTGGCACCTGCTTTCGGGCCGCCGTGAGCACTACCTGCCCCGCGGGGAGCGCGAACCTGAATCCGCTTACCGCCGCCGGGTAGAGGCGGCCCTGCCATCGGGTTTCTTCCGCGATGCTCTGCGCACCTTCGCCGGCATGCTGGCCTCCAGCCACTGGCGTGAGCTGCCGGCCTCGCTGCAGGCGGTGATCAGTGATGTGGATGGTTGCGGCACCGACCTGGGCGTGTTTCTAGAAGCCGCCGATTTGCTGGTGCTCAGAGATGGTGCTGCCCTTGTAGGGGTGATCCCGCCGGTTCACCTCTGGCCGAGCGAGGGTGACCGGCAGCAGGCCTTGCGCAATGGCGACCGATTGTCGTTGCCGCGGTTGCTGCTTATTGAGCGGGGAGATGTTTTGCACTGGCACCTGCCCGGCAACCATGCGCTGCCAGATGCGATCACCTGGCGCGAGCGGCGCCCCAATGCTCCTAACCCAACCACCGACACACCGCCTGCACAGGATTCACCGCTGCATCCCTTGCAGTACCTGACGGCTTCTCTTGGTGCCGATGATCCCGGTGGGGCTGGCATGGACCTGAGCACCGAGACCCTGGTGGCCGATCCCCAGGCTCCCAGCGGCTGGCGCACGCAACGCCTTGATCAGCGCCACTACCGCGGCATCAACCAACTACCCGCTATTTGGTATGCCAGCCATGGAGCAGCCTTTGGGGAGGGGGAGTTGCCCCATCTGGGTCTGGCGCACCAGTACCTCAACCACTTCCGCTGCCAGAGCGACTACCAGGAACTGCTGTACCGAACGGCGCTACCTGTTGGGGTGCGCACCGGAGTGCAGGGTCCCATGGGTGGGGCCGGATCTGCCGGCGAGCCGGTGGTGCTGGGACCAAACAGCGTCATCGACCTGCCGGAAGGTGCCAGCTTCCAGTTCGTCGAAATCCAGGCCCGCTCTTTGGCGGAACACCGCGCCTGGCTGGAATCGCTAGATCAAGGCATGCGCCGTGATGCCCTGATCCCCGCTGCTGCCCAGGGGGCATCGCGCACGGCGATGGAGATCTCAATGGCCGCCTCCCAGGCCTATGCCCTGCTGCAGAGCCAGGCGATACAAAAGGCCTCGATGTTTTCTTCCCTGCTGCAGCACTGGTGCGCCATCACCGGTGAACAGCTGCCAGTGCAGGAAGGCCCTGCCCTGACGGTTGAGATCAGCCCGCTGGCACCAGCACCTAAACCTCAACCAACCGTGGCCGAGATGCTGCAGCTGCATGAGCGAGGAATCATCAGCGAGCAGGCCCTGCGGCAATGGCTGGGGGATCTGGCCGGCATCGCCCCGGCATCTGCATGACCACCACCAGCAGCACCTGGCAACCGCAGGATCAAGAAGCCATCCGACAGGCGCTGGCCTTGCCAGCGACCGTTCCCTGCCTTGATGCCATCGGGCGGGCAATGGCGGATCTGGGGCGCCACCACCCAGCTGGGGTGCTCAGCGCCCGCGCCCTGCTCGATGCAGTGGCACTGATCGATCAGCAATTGCTGGTGCCTGACCCTGAGCAGGAACAGGCAATCGAGAAGCAGTCCTCCTCCGGCCCGATCGCTGGTTCGGTTGCAGCCGGCGGCGATGCCCCGCTGCAGAAAGCCGATGTGATCGCTTACGACACTGCACTACTGCGCCAGGAGAGCGAAACCGTCTATGCCAATCCCCGCTCCAGTTCGGCGGCTCTGCTTAGCCAGCGGCGCCGCTACGCCGACCAGCTGATCCTGTTGCTGCCAGGGCTTGCCAGCTGGGTTCAATTCACAGCTGCTGCCGCCGGGATGACTGGCAGCGCGGCCCTGCTGAGGGGTTGAGCGCTGGCAATGATCAGCCCCCGCCAGTTCACCAGTGGCAAGCATCACCGCAATGCTGCTGTGTGGGGCCCCACCCCCTTGCAGCCATTTGCCAATGCCCGCCTGCTGCTGGGCGAAAACTCCACCCCTGGTGACACCACCACTGCTGTGCTCGCCAGCCACGTGCTCGAGTGCTTTCTTGAGCGCTCTAGATACATCACCGCCAGAGACAACGGCCCTGGTGTTGATACCGGTGACTTCACCTTTCAAGGGATGATCTGCCGTGCCACCCGGCTACCTCCCAACCCTGGTGCGATCTGGCTGAGTAGGGAGCTGCAGTGGAGTCAAAACGGCCGGCGTGTCTCCGCTGCCGGCAGAACTGTTGTGGCTCCTTGTGAGGGCGCAATTTGGCTTGGTGATTTAACCCTGCTCAATTCAGCAGGTGATGCAGGTGTCGATCCCTATGCCCAGTACACCTTGTTCACGGTGCTGGAGTTTGGTGCCAGCTATGGCTCAGGCGGCATCGGCAGCCTGGTGCAGCCGTTGATTGGTGAACGGGTGTTTGGCACGCTTAAGCCGAATCGGTTGGACCAGTCCTAAGGTGTACACACTTGTATGGCCAAGACAG